>DATDEV010000767.1:0-3984 GCA_036522995.1 Polyangiaceae bacterium | reverse complement strand
TGCATCAGGCTATCTCGGCCACGCCACGCGACGGCGAGATCACCGTCTGCGCCTATGCCGTCGAAACCGGCGTTCTGCTTTCGGTGCTCGATGGCGGGCCCTCGGTGACCGAAGCGCACCGGGCCGACGTGCTGAGAAATCGCACCGATCCGAGCGCGTTCGGCCGGCCACCGGGGGTTTCACTGCTGATCGCCGATGCCGCCGCCGAAGCGCTCGGAGCCAGCCTCGAGCTGCGCGACGGCCCGGACGGCCAGGCCGAGCTGTGGACGCTGCTTCCTCGCTGAAGCGAGGGCCTGGCGAGCCGCGCCCGCCTGGGCCCCGCTAGGCCAGGCTCGACTAGGCTCTCGCGCTTGCGCTGGCCTCTTGCCTGCCCATCTGAGTACTATCGAGACCGAATGCGGATTCTCGTCGTCGAAGATCAAGACTCGATCCGGCGGATGATCGAGGCGCTCGTGCAGGCGCGTGGTTATGAAGTCACGGCCGTGAGCTCGGGCGCCAAGGCGATCGACGTGGCCATGACCGATCCGCCCGACATGGTGCTGCTCGATCTGAACTTGCCGGGGCAGTACGACGGCTTCGACGTCTGTCAGCGACTGCGCTCCGATCCGGGCACGCGCTCCGTGCCGGTGGTGATCATCAGCGCCATGGATGACGACGAGTCGCGCGCGCGCGCCACGGCAGCTGGCGCGACCGCCTACTACACCAAGCCGTTTAGTCCGATCGCCCTGCTGAAGGAGATCGATCGGCTCAAGTCGCAAATCACGACGCGGGGCTGAGCGTCACGGCGGCTCGATCGCCGAGCCCTAGAGCAGCTTCACCAGCGCCTTGGCTCGCTCTTCGGACTCACGCACCAGGTCACGCGCCTCGAGCACAGGAATTTCCAGTAGCTCGACCAGCTGCTCGAGCAACTGGCGCTCCTTCTCGTCCTGCTTGCCATCGACGTAGGTGATCAGCACCGCGTGCTGAAGCAGCTGCCGCCGCGCGGCGAAGCCCAGCTCCGCCAGCGGCACGTCCGCCAGGCTGCGTGGCGTGGTCGCGAAGCGGCGCAGCTCGTGAGCTTCGCTCGGCATGGCCTCGAAGGCCGAGAGCAAGGCTTCGAGCACCTCCGTTTCCTCGCTGCTCACGCGACCGTCGGCCCACGCGACACTGACCAAGCCCTTCACGACCGCGAGATTCTGACCGTGCATGACCCTCGATACTTTCACATCGCGGGCGGGCGCGGAAGCTCAGCCTTCTTCGACCAGGGGATGAGGCATCGGTGTGGGCTCGAGGCCGGCCATTTCCTTCAAAGCGCCGCGCAGCTCGCGCTCCTCGCTCGCCCCCGAGACGTGAAAGGCATCGAGCAGCTCCGAGACGTCGCTGATGTGCGACTCCAGTACGGCCGGGGCGTACGGCTCGAGCGGCAGCTCGGGCTCGGCGATGCGCAGCGACGCGGGCACGACCAGCATGTGTGCCACGACCGGCCCCGGGTTCCAGGTGAGCGCTTCGTGCACGGCCGGGTCGACCGGCTCGAAGCTCGGCTCGCTCAGCACGAGCTCCGGCTCGTCGCTGAGCACGATGTCCGGCGCGCTCAGCACGATGTCCGGCGCGCTCGCGGGGGGCGCTTCGACCTCGAACCGAATCGGCGGAGGTGGCACGGCGCGAGGCTCGGTGACCACGTCACGCAGGAGCGTCGGGGCTGCGTCGGCCTCCGCCTCGACCTCCGCCTCCGCCTCCGCCTCCATCACACCGACGTGAAGCGCGAGCATGGCGCTCAGCACGTCCGGCAGCCGCGAGGGCTCCGGATCGGTCAGGGGCTGCGGGCCAGGGTCGCTCGGGAAAGGGGTGGCGAGCGGGCTTGAGGCGCGCGCCGGCTCGGGCTGCGCTTCAAGGTGTGCTTCAGGTTGCGCTTCATGAAGCGCTTCGGATGGCGCTTCGGCCTGCAGCTCGGGCTCCAGTTCGAGCTCCAGCTCGACGTCGATCGACAGGTCGAGCTCCTCGTCGCTCTCGGAAGCGAGCTCGACCGCGGGCGCGCGCTCCGTGCGCTCGCTTTCCTCGCCGGGCAAGCACTGCACCGTGATCAGCGTCCCCAGCCGCGGGGTCGATGTACCGCGCTCGCGCGCCCGGGCGACGACCGGCTCCGGCTTGGTGAGAGCGAGCTGATCTTCGGTGATTGGCAGCGGCGGAGGGGACAAGAATGCGGGCAGCGCAGCGGCGACACGCGCCGGCGCAGCCTCACTCGGACCAGCCATCACGATCGGAGCCGGAGTCGGCGTCGGAGCAGCCACGACCGGAGCCGCAGCCAGAGCAGCCACGACCGGAGCCGCAGCAACCGTCGGCAATGCCGGCGCGGGAGTCATCCTATCGGGAAAATCGGCGCCAATCGCGATCGCCTCGGACAGCGGCGCCGGCGTGGGCACGATCGCGGCCTCGCTCTGCAGCTGAGCCTCGAGCTTACCGGCATCGCGAGCGCGCTCGGTCTCGCGGTGCAAGCGCGACAGCGCGCGCTTGGCCGCTGCGCGATTGACCGGAATGAGCGCGATCTCGAGCTCACGCACCAGCCCGTCGAGGCCGGCCTCCTCGCGGCGCTCGGCGGCGCGCCGCAGCGCTGGCCCCGCAGCGCTCGCGACCTGGAGCGCTCGCCCGAGCAGGCGTCGCACGGCCAGCTCCGGGCTCGGACCGCTCGCCCCAGCTCGATGCGCACGCAGCCGCACCGCGCCGTCGCTCGACAGCTCGACCTCGTCGGCCACCACGCTGCGCGGAGCGAGCGAGAGATGGTCGGCCACCCCCAGCAGCAAGTAGCCGGCGCTTTCCGCAGCCAACGGTGCCGCGTGAACGCGAGCAGCCACCAAAACCTCGAGCAAAGAGACAGTCACGCATCGCCTCCACGCACGAGCACCCCGTGCTGACGTAGGTATTTCTTGGCTTCGCCGACGGTGTGCTGACCGTCGTGAAAGATCGAGGCCGCCAGCGCGGCGTCCGCGTTGCCTTCGCAGAGCCCTTCGCGCAGGTGTGCGAGCTCGCCCACGCCGCCCGAAGCACTCACCGGAATCGGCACCGCGCCCGCCACGGCCCGCAGCAGCGGCAAGTCGTAACCGCGCCGCGTCCCGTCGCGATCCATGCTGGTGAGCAAGATCTCTCCGGCGCCGAGCGCGGCGCCGCGACGCGCCCATTCGACGGCGTCCATGCCGGTGCCGCGCCGGCCGCCGTGCGTGAACACCTCGAAGTAGTCGCCCTCGGCGTTGTGCTTGGCGTCGATCGCCAAGACCAGCACTTGCCGTCCCCAGCCCTCGGCCACCTGCTGAATGAGCTCGGGGCGGGCCACGGCCGCGCTGTTGACGCTGACCTTGTCGGCTCCGGCCTCCAGGAGCCTGCGCACGTCCGCGGGCTCACGAACGCCGCCGCCGACCGTCAGCGGGGCGAACACCACCCGAGCAGTCTTTTCCACGATATCGAGGATCGCCGGGCGCTCCTCGTGGGAGGCCGTGATGTCGAGGAAGGTGATCTCGTCGGCCCCCTCGGCGTCGTAGCGACGCGCGCACTCCACGGGATCGCCTGCGTCCCGGATATCGACGAAGTTGACGCCCTTGACGACACGGCCACCGCGGACGTCCAGGCAGGGGATGATGCGCTTGGCTAGCATTCTGGGTGCGGTCTTACCCCCATAGGTCAAAAGCGCGAGTCCGGCCAAAAACTGCGGGCGCGCCCCAGGTCGCCCCGCTGGCAAGTCACCCCCACCAAGGCCCGTGACTTGGGCCAGAAACGGCTATAGTCCCCGGCGCCATGAAGCAATGCGGCCGTTGCGGCACGCAGAATCTCGATCAGCAGGCGACTTGTAGCGCTTGCGGCCAGCCCCTGGCTGCCGCAGTGCAGACTGGGTTGGGCGGGACGCTCGTGCTCGATCCCGAGCGGCCCGCGGCAGCTGCAGCAACAGCTGCCCCGCCCGACGCCGCTGCCGCCTCGCCCGACGACGCCGCCCCGCCCGTCGCCGCTGCCGCCCCGCCC
>DATDEV010000766.1:0-2442 GCA_036522995.1 Polyangiaceae bacterium | reverse complement strand
CTCGACGTCGCGCGCCCCTTCGGGGCGCTCGCCCATGTTCTCCCAGACGAGAAAGGCCGGGCGCTGTGGGGTCGTGCCGGCCGTACGCGCCACCACCGCCTGCTCGCCGAGTCCCGGCACGGCCGAGGCTGCCGGTGCGCGCAACGTGCCGCCGGCATCCACCACCGCAGTCATGGCGCGCGGCTCGAGCTGGGAGTGATCCGACCAGGCCAGCACGAAGCCCGCCGGCGTCCCCACCAGATCGAGATCCAGACCCGCGCGGCCGCCGAGCTTGAGGTTCTTGGTCGACTTGCCCGAGGCAGAAAGCAGGTCCAGGTTCACGCTACCGCTGCTGCAGGAGCCGCCGCTCGGCTCGACGCTGGCCAGCGCAGCCTGAGCTCCGAGCTCGGCGGTTTGCCAGACGCACGCCTTGCTCACGATCAGCTGCGGTGCCTGCTGCCGACCGTCGACCGAGATCGGCAGCCCATAGATGCTGGCTGCCTCGCCTCGCTTGCCGGCCTGTGACTGCTCCGCCCAGAGCACGAGCGGGCCATCGCCCGTCGTGACGAAGCCAACCCACAGCACGCGCCCGGCGCGTTCGACCAGCGTCGACGGTCCCCAAACAGCGACACCGGCAGCGGAGATGGCGGCCAGGTCGAGCTGCGTCTTCTGCTCGCGACGCCGCGTCGTGAGCAGCGCGAAGCGCGGCTGTGCCGGCAGCTTGGCCGACGCTGCACCGAAGCCACGCACCAGCACCAGGTCCAGCTCTTCGCCGACCGCGCCCACGGTCTTGGGCTCGGCGGGCCGGCCTTGCGCGTCGATGGTGGTGACGATCAGGTTGCGGCGTGAGCCGCTGGCTTCGGCCCAGGCGGCCAGCGCCAAATCGCCGTCGCGCCCCACGTAAGGGCCGATCACGTCCTTCACTTCCGCGAAGCGATGCGCGGCCAGCAGGCCCGGTAGCAGCGGCCTGTGCGGCGCCGTGGTGAGGGAGGAGCCGCGACGCAGCGGCACGATCGGACCTGGCGGCTCGCCGCTGCCCTGACCGCAAGCCGAGACCAGGGCGATGGTGAGGAGCACCCAGCGGCGTAACACCCGGCGAGCCTAGCACTTCCGCGCACGCAACCGGCAGCTGCCGGTTGTAGGCTGAAGCCGTGAGTCTAGCGCAGCGGCTTGGCCTGGCGATCTTCGCGCTGACCGTGGGTGTCCTGCTTGCGCTGGGGCTCGGCGTGCGTGAAGCATGGCGCGTCGCGGAAGAGCGCAGCTTCGAACAAGCGTTCGGTCAGGCGCTGATGCCGCTACGCGACCAGCTGGAGGCGGAGATCACGCAGCTGCCGGAGCTGATCGGCCCGCTGTGCCAGTACGATCCGATCGTGGACAGCGCGCTCCTCGGCCTGCAGTCCGACGATCTGGATGCCTTCCGGGCGTCCATCAGTGTGCGCGTACCCAAGCTGGCCAAGGCGCTCGCGCTGGACGAGCTGGTGGTGCTCACCTCCGGCGCAGAAATCCTGGGCGCCGCCGGGCCAGCGCAGGTCGGGCTCAGCGATCCCGAGCTGGCAGCGCGCGTGGCAAAGTCCAAAGCCGGCGCGCGCGTCGTGCCCGGCGCGGATGGTGCGCTGCGCGTGGAGACGGCCTGCATCAAGCTCGACGAGCGATCAGGCCGCCCCAAGGGACCTCCGCTCTGGGTGGGGGTGTACGCCGCGCGCAACCTGGCCAGCCTGCTCGAGCGCATCGGCAGGAGCTCCGGCGTGGAGCTGAGCCTGGAGCCGCCGGCTTCGAGCAGCGACGACCTGCGGCGCACGCTGCCCTTGCCCGGCTCGAGCGGCATCTCGATCACCGCAATGCGTTCGCGCCGGGCGCTGTCTTCGGCCGTCGAACAGCTGGATTTGACGGTGCTGCTGATCGGCAGCGCCACGCTGGCGTCGGCGCTGCTAATCACCGTGCTGCTGTCGCGTGGCCTGGCGCGGCCGGTGCGCTCGCTGGCCGAGCAGGCGCAGCGGGTGATGCGCGGCGATCCAGCTCCCGTGGTGGTAGCCAGCGGCGCGCCCGAGCTGGTGGAAGCAGCCGAAGCCTTCAATCGCACCATCGCCGATCTGGTGCTCTTGCGCAAACGCCTGGCGGTGACTGAACGCATCGCGGCACGTCGCGAGATCGCGCGCCGCGTCGCGCACGAGATCAAAAATCCACTGCTGCCGATTCGCGCCTCCGTGGAGACGCTGCGTCGCCTGCGCCAGCGCAACGATCCGGCGTTCGACGACTACTTCGACGAAGCCACCCGCACGGTGCTGGACGAGGTGGCGCGCATCAGCCACATCGTGAGTGAGTTCACGCGCTTTGCGCGCCTACCGCCGCCGCAACCTGCGCCGTTCGACGCCGAGGAGGCGGTGCGTTCGGTCGTCGCGCTGCACGCCGCGGCCGGTGCGCCCATCGACCTGTTGGTCGAACCCTGCCCAGAGCTCAACGCCG
>DATDEV010000765.1:0-3253 GCA_036522995.1 Polyangiaceae bacterium | reverse complement strand
CAGCCTGCTGTGCCTGTCGCTGTCCCTGGGCAGCACCGGCGTGGCCTACGATTACTCGCAGACCAGCCTGTCGGCGCGTCTCCTGGCCGACCAGATCACCCACACGGGCATGGTCATGGCTGCGGCGTTCAACCTGCATTTCGCCCTGTGCTTCGCGCGGGCGCTCGAGCGGCCGACGCGGGCCGCCTGGCTGTACGGGCTGGCGGGCATCTTCCTGGTCACGCTCTGGAGCGGCGGCTGGTGGCAGGACGAGCCGCCGCTGATTAACGACTCCTATGTGCTCGGCCGGCACGTCGTGCACGTCGTGGGGCGCGCCACCTGGGTCGGTAAGGCCTTCTACGTGATCGCGTCGCTCGAGACGGCCGCCGCGGCGGCCGTGCTGGTGTCGGCCTATCGCAAGGGGCAGCGCGAGGTGGGCGCGGCCATCATCGGCATCCTGTGCATCCTGCCCGCCGTGGGCAACGACGGCGCCATGGCGCTCGGGGTGTTCAAGAGCGCCGTGCCGCTGCTGCCGCACGCCTTCCTGCTATATGCCTTCGGCGTCGCCGGCACGCTGCTCCTGCGCTACCGCGTGGGACGTGACGAGCTGGAGAAGGCCGCCCGCAGCTTGCAGGAAAAGAGCGAAGAGCTGCGACAATCGTACGCAGAGCTGCGCTTGGTGCAGAACGAGCTGGTGACCAAGAAGCAGCTGGCCGCGGTCGGCGAGCTGGCTGCCGCCATCGCCCACGAGGTTCGAAATCCGCTGGCGGTGATCGTCAACGCGGTCGCAGGATTGCGGCGCAGCGCGGTGCGCGACGAGGACCGCACCATGCTGCTGGGCATCGTCGACGAGGAAGCGGCGCGGCTGAATCGACTCGTGACCGACCTGCTGCGCTTCGCGCGCCCCGTGAGCGTGAAGCGCTCGCCGGTTTCGCTGCTCGAGCTGGCCAATCGCTCACGTTCGTCGGCCATGGTCGACGGTCACCAGATCGTGGTGCAAATGGACGAGGATCCCGACCTGCATACGGTCTGGGTCGATCCCAGCCTATTTCGGCTGGTTTTCGACAATCTGGTCGAAAACGCCTGCCAGGCCATGAAGGGCGGCGGCACCGTGCAAATCCTGGTGCGCCGCGGGCAACTGCGCGCCGAGCCCGCGGTCAGGATCGACATCGCCGACTCGGGGCAGGGCATGGAGCAGGGCGTGCGGGACCGCGCGCTGGATCCGTTCTTCACCACCAGGCCGAGCGGCACCGGGCTCGGGTTGCCGATCGTGCATCGCATCATCGAAGCTCACGGCGGCGAGATCCTGCTCGACAGCGAGGAGGGGCAGGGCACCACCGTGACGCTACTCTTGCCGCTCGGGCCGCCCGCCGATGTCGAGCAAAGCCCCGGCGTGCCCAGCGTCGAAGTGCGCCAGGAGACGACGGCGTGAGCGAGCGCGGCGTAGTCTTGAGCAGTGATCGCAGTCACGTGTGGCATCCGTACACGCCGATGCAGGAGTACCTGGAGCGCGGGCAGCCGCTGCTGATCGCGCGCACGCAGGGCTCCCGCTTGTTCGACGCGGATGGGCGCTCGTATATCGACGCCAACGCTTCCTGGTGGAGCTCGACGCTCGGGCATCAGCACCCGCGGCTACTCCAAGCGCTCAAGGCGCAAGCCGACCAGATGTGCCACGTGGCGTTCGCTGGCATCACGCACGAGCCCGCAGCCGAGCTGGCGCGCGAGCTGTGCGAGCTCGCGCCGCGCGGCCTTTCGAAGGTGTTCTTCAGCGACGATGGCTCCACCGCCGTGGAGGTCGCGCTCAAGCTTGCCCTGCAGTACTGGGCCCAAACCGGGCGCCCGGCGCGAACGCGCTTCTTGGCGCTCGACGGCGCCTTTCACGGCGAGACGATGGGCTCCGCCTCGGTTTCCGGCATCGACGTCTTCAAGCGACCGTTCGGTGGCGTGCTGCTCGACTGCTTGCGGGTGCCGCCCGGCCCGAGCGGTTATCAGCAGGCTTTCGAGGCGCTGGAGCGCCTGCTGCGCGAGCACCAGGACGAGCTGGCGGCGGTGATCGTCGAGCCCATCGTGCAGGGCGCGGCCGGCATGCGCTTCTATGGGGCGGAGTTCTTGCGCGCGCTGCGTCACGTCACGCGCGAGCTCGACGTTTTTTTGATCTGCGACGAGGTCTTCAGTGGCTACGGTCGGACCGGACCGTTTTGGGCCAGCGAGCACGCCGCGATCGAGCCCGACCTGCTGTGCACGGCCAAGGGCTTCACGGCCGGCATGCTGCCGATGGCGGCCACGCTGAGCACGCAGCGGATTTTCGAGGGCTTTTTGGGGGCTCCTGAGCGCGCCTTTTACTACGGCCACACCTTCTGCGGCCATCCGCTGGGAGCCGCCATCGCGCGCGAGGTGCTGCGCGTGTACCGGGACGAGCAGATCCTGCTGGGCGCGGAGCAGCGTGGGCGGCGCATCGCCCAGGCCTTCGAGGGCTTTCGCAGCTTGCCGGACGTGGTCGAGACGCGCAGCCTGGGCATGATCGGGGCGCTCGACCTGGCTGGTAGCCGCGACTACCTCGAGCCGCGCGGCAAGCGCGTGTATCAAGAGGCGCTGCGCCGAGGCGCCTACTTGCGACCGCTCGGCAACACGATCTACATCGCACCGTCACTCAATATCCCCGAAGCCGATCTGGACGAGCTGCTCGGCATCGTGGAAGACTCGGTGCGTGCCGCCTGAAAGCCGCGCTTGGCGCAGTGCCGCGGTCGGACTAGGTTTCGCCATCCCAGCATGGCAAAGCGGAAGCGCTACCTATTCGTGTGCGTGAATCGACGGCCGGACGGCACGCCCAAGGGTTCTTGCGCGGCGCGCGGCGCGGTCGAGCTGCACGCTGCCCTCAAGGACCTGCTCAAGCAGCGCGGCCTGGCCGAAACCGAGGTGCGCGCCTGCACCGCCAGCTGTCTCGATACCTGCTGGGTCGGGCCCACCATCGCGGTCGAGCCCGACAACTACTTCTACGGTCGCGTCAGCCAAGCCGACCTGCCTGAAATCGTCGACGCCCTCGAGCGCAACGAACGCGTCGAACGCCTGGTGCTGGCCCCCTCCGACTTCACCGAGCCCAAAGAGCTCAAACGCCAACCTTGACGACTCCATTCAGCTCCTTCCGGCTCCCAGATTTTTTTCACAGGGAGATCGGGAGATCGGGAGTCCTGCGAGGGCGAGCAAGTGGCGCCACGCTGTGTGGTTGCTGCGTTGCCCCGATCGATTCCGTTACGGAACCGCGCATGGCAACGCG
>DATDEV010000764.1:0-3692 GCA_036522995.1 Polyangiaceae bacterium | reverse complement strand
CGAGCTCGGTCGCGTCGTCGGCCCATATGCCGCCGAGGGCATTCAAGCGGTGGTCGCCAACGCCAAGGGCGAGGCCTCTGGCGTCATCGGAGCGGTGATCGGCGCGGCCACGCTCTTCTTGGGCGCTTCGGGCGTTTTCGGCGAGCTCCACTTTTCCCTCAACAGCATCTGGGAGGTCCGGGCCAAGCCAGGGCGAGGCATCCTGGGCGAGGTCAAGGATCGCTTCCTGTCGTTCACGATGGTGCTCGGCGTCGCGTTTCTGCTGCTCGTCTCGCTCATCCTCAGCACGATCTTGAGCGCCGTGGGCCGCTCGGTCGCCTCGGCGCTGCCCGGGGGCGAGCTGGTGTGGCAGCTCGTCACCTTCGGCACCTCGTTCGCGACGGTGACGGTGCTGTTTGCATTAATTTACAAGTACGTGCCCGACGTGCGCATCCGCTGGCGCGACGTGTGGGCTGGGGCGCTGATGACGGCCCTGCTCTTCAGCCTGGGCAAGTCGCTGCTCGGCGTCTACCTGGGTAAGGCGTCGGTAGGCTCGAGCTATGGCGCGGCCGGGTCACTGGTGGTGCTGGTGGTATGGGTCTACTACTCGGCGCAGATTCTGTTTCTGGGCGCCGAGCTCACCCAGGTTTGGGCGCGCCACCACGGCCGCGAGATCCTGCCGAACGACAAAGCAGTGCCGCTACGCGGCCAGCAGCCGGTGACCGCAAGCGATTGATCGCTTGGCGAACGGCGCTGGAACTACGAAGGCCGTCTTTGGCACCAGCAGATCACGATCTGCGAGAGTCGCCAAAGCCCCACGCGAAAACATCGGGTGGCATCTGACGAGCCATGACCTGACCAAGTGGTGCTACGAGAACACGATGAAATACAAACGGCTCGGCGGCGCGGGTGTGAAGGTCTCGCAACTGTGCCTGGGCGGCATGACGTTCGGCGAAGCCGACGAAAAGTCGTTCATGCACGAGATCGGCAGCGACGAACGAACCGTTTTCGACGTGCTCAATCGCGCGCTCGAGCTGGGTGTGAATTTCATCGACACGGCCGATGTCTACGGTCAGGACGGGCTCAGCGAGCGTGTGCTCGGCAACTGGCTCGCGCAGGGTCAAAAGCGTGACCGTATCGTGCTCGCCACCAAATTCCGCTTCACCATGGGCGACGGCCCCAATCGCACCGGCGCCTCGCGCTATCGCATCGTTCGCTGCGTGGAGGAGAGCCTGCGTCGACTGCAAACCGATCGCATCGACCTGTACCAAATCCACATGCAGGACGTGGACACGCCGGAAGACGAGACGCTGCGCGCGCTCGACGACCTGGTCAGCAGCGGCAAGGTCCTGTACGTCGGCTGCTCGAACTACACCGCCTACCGACTGGTAGACTCGCTGTGGAAGAGCCGCACTGCCGCACGCGCCAGCTTCGTCACGCTGCAAGCGGAGTACAGCCTGGTGGCCCGGGAGCTCGAGCGCGAGCACGTACCGCTGTGCCGCGAGCAGGGCTTGGGCATCCTGCCCTGGTCACCTTTGGCCGGAGGATTCTTGAGCGGCAAGTACGACAGGTCACAACCGGCGCCGCCCGGCACGCGGCTCGACAAGCTGAAGGAGCGCTTCGCTCGCTTCGATAACGAGCGCTGCTGGCGCACGCTGGACGAAGTGAAGAGCGTCGCTTCGGAGCTGGGCTCGCCGCCGGCAGCGGTGGCGCTGGCGTGGCTGCTGGCCCAGCCCCAGGTGACCTCGGCGATCTTCGGAGCGCGCAACCTGGAGCAGCTGGAAGACAACGTGAAGGCGGCGGAGCTCGAGCTGAGCCCCGAGCATCTGGCTCGGCTCGACGCAGCTTCGGCGCCCGAGCTGGGCCAACTCTACAATTTCATGCGCAGCGTTCAGGGCCGCTGGTAGACGTTTGAACAATCCGCGGGCCCAGTCCGTCCAAATCAATGGTGCTGGGTGTGTCGCACAACGCCTCATGCCCGGAGCGTGCTTGATTCCCGTGAGGGGGCTTCTTAGAAAGGCGGCGGAGGTCACATGAAGAGCTTGCGCTTTCTCGTTCCCGTATTGGGTTTGGTCGGATCGTTGGTCGTGGCGTGCTCGGACGACGACGATCCGATCGTCGACGGCGAGGCGGGCGCGGGTGGACAAGCCCCGACGGAGCCAGGCGCCGCAGGAGCGGGCCAAGGTGGCGCTGACGCAGCCGCAGGCGCGGCCGGCGCTTGCGCGACCGACGGCACCGGCACGCTGGTCCTGCAGGTGATCGGCCTGCCCGACGACGTCGCGCCCGACGTGCTGTTCGATGGTCCCAGCGACTACGCCGTCGAGGAGGCGGGCTCGCTGGAAGGCGTGGACAGCGGCGAGTACAGCGTGACAGCGGCGCGCGTGTTCGACGCCGACCCGATCGTGCGCACCGTTTACGACGCGGTCGTGACCGCGCCCGATTTCTGCCTGGCCGACGGCGCATCGCACACCGTCAAGGTCACGTACACGGCCATCGGCAGCAGCAACAAGCTGTGGATGCCGACCGGCGTGGACGGTCCCGAGCTGGCTGGCTTCGCCTCGGCCGATCTGGCCGAGACCGCCATCGTCAGTCCCGAGGTCGCGATCGATGGTACGGGCGTCGGCGCGGTCGCCTTCGATCGCGATGGCAACCTGTGGGCAGCCGGTGCGATCATCGGTGCGCCTCAGCTGGTGCGGTTTCCAGCCAGCGAGCTGGCCGAATCCGGCACGCTCGAGCCGGACATCAGCATCACCCTCGCCGTCAGCGATGTCCCTTGCTTCCCCGCGATCAAGCGCTTCGCCTTCGATCCCGAGGGCAACCTTTGGCATTCGAGCAACTGCGACGGTACGCCGGGCATCCAGCGTATCGACGCGGCTGATCTCACCACCTCTGGTGAGAAGGAGTCCAGCGTCCTGATCACGGAAGTGGACGCCAACCACGGCATCGCCTTCGACAAGGACGGCAACCTCTGGGTCGCGGGAGGCGCTGTGCTGCGGCGCTTCGATGCAGCGCGCCTCGACCTCTCCGACACCGATCCACCGGACCTGACCCTCGCCGTCAGCACGGCGCCCCCCGACAACTCGATGCTCGAAGGCAGCGAGCTCGCGTTCGACAAGGGCGGCAACCTGTGGGGCGTCGCCGGCTCGACCATCTTCCAGCTCGCCGCCGCAGACCTGGATCAAACCGGCGCGCAGGACGTGAAGGCCAACGTGTCCTTCGCCATCGACGTGCTGGCGCTGCCGGGCACGCCGGCCTTCGACGACGGCGACGGGTTGTGGATCGACCTGGCCGAGGGCGAGCTCGGTCGCTTCAGCCCCGAGCAGCTCGGCACGAGCAGCGGCCCCGGGGCCCCCGTCACGCCCGACACGCTGATCTCCAGCGCTAGCGTCAACACCGAGCTGCCTTTCGCCTTCTTTCCGGCGCCGGCAGGTCTGCCTCTGTATCACTCCATCCCGGAGTGAACGATCCCAGCTGACCGGGCCCCAACCACCACGCGACAGTCGTTGGGGTTGGGGCCCCAACGACCACGAGACAGCCGGCGCGCTACTTGAGGCGTCCGTCGAGCGAGATGGCGGAACAGGCCAGCATCGACGCCTCGCGCAGCAGGTGCAGCACGCCGTCGCGATCCGGGCTGTCCGGCACGCGGTCCAGAATCACCTGCGCGAACGCCTTGGCCGCATGGTGCACCGCTTCGTAGTGCGAGAGCTTCTCCG
>DATDEV010000763.1:0-13524 GCA_036522995.1 Polyangiaceae bacterium | reverse complement strand
AGCGTTGCCCCCGGTGAGGTCCTTCAGTCCAAGTATCGCGTCGATGCCCTAGTCGACGGCGCCACGGATGCGTTTGCCAGCAGCTTGGTCGACGGCAACACGTCGCTGCTGCTGTTCAGGCTGCCAGCGGACTCCGTGGCGGCCATCGAGCGAGCCAAGGGCGTTCAGCACATGAACCTGGCTCGGCTGCTCGATGTCTTCGACGTCGATGGCGAGAAGTACGCCGTCTCCGAGCGCCTGCCGGGGCTCACGCTGGCCGAGCGCCTCGACGCCATCGGCAAGAAAGAGACGGTCGACGCCGTCCGTTACGCGCTGCGTATTGCCGACGCCCTGTCGAGTCTTCACGAGGCCGGGGCGTGCCATGGCTCGGTGCACCCGCGCGGGATTCTGATTCAAGTGGAGGGCCATCAGCCTCCCGTGCTCGGCTACTTCCCGTCGAGCGACACCGCTTACCGCTCCCCCGAGCGCGGCAACGCCGACCCACCCACCGAGTCCGACGATGCCTGGGCGGCCGCCGCCCTGCTCCACAAGATGCTGCTGGGCGTGACGCCACCCCGCGAGGGCTACGCTTCCCAGCAGGACGTGCATGCGGCGGGCGTCACGGACGAGGCCCTGTGCGAGGCTCTCGCTCACGCCCTCAACAAGGATGCCGACGGGCGCAGCCGCGACGTGCGCCCGCTCAAACGCGAGCTAGCGCGCTGGTTCGTGGAGCACGCCGGCGAGGAGCCCATCGGGCCGGGTCCCCATTCCAGCTCCCCGCCGCCGCTGCCGCCGACGCAGCGCCCGCTGATTGGAGTCGGCACGTCGGCTCCGCCTCGACCGAGCCGTCCCCCGACCGAGCCGCCCAAGGTGGTCGCCAGGCGCATCGCACCGCTCGCGGTCGGCGGCATCGTGGTCGGGCTGCTCGGCGGCTGGTTGTTCAACACCCTGCGGCCCAAGCCAGTCGCGCTGCCGGTCGCCAGCGCCGCTGCTGCGCCGGCTGCTCCGGCCAGCGAAAAGCCCATCGACTTGGGCGACGTTCCCGTCACGGGTGAGAGCGACAAGGCGGTCGCCCCGAGCGATAAGCTGAGCTCGTGCGTGATGAGTTACCTGCCCAAGGACTCGTTCGGCAGCGCGCCCGATTTTTCGGGCGTGTGCGGCCAAACGGATCCGCGCGCCGGCGCGGACAGCTTACGCGTGGCCATCGTTTCGAGCGCGCCGAAGACGGGTGGCGTCACCGTTGGCCAGAAGCTGTTCTCGCGCATCGGCTGGTACGACATGGCCGTTTTCGCGGTCGCGCGCGCCGGCTGCTGTCCCGACGCCAAGCCGCTCGAGCTGCCGACACCGAGCAGCAGCTGCTTCAACATGGCGGAGGCTCTGCGCACCATCGGCCAGGAGGTGGTCTCGAACCACCCCATCGAGGAGCCGCTCAAGAAGTACACGGCCGCCATTCACTGCGAGCTCAATGCGGGCCGCGGTCTGATCTTCCGCAAGCGCGAGCGTCCCCACGCGGGGGAAGATGCGGCGTTCGTCGAGGCGGTCAAGGCACTGCAAGCCCAACCGCTGTAGGCGCGGCGGCCCGCGTGGCGCCTGCTGACGATTCTGACAGGCGCTCGGGCGCAGCGTATGCTGCGCAGGTGGGCGAGGTCCTGCTCTTCACCCTCAGCGTTGCGCTCGGCATCCTGGTGCCCGCCACCATCGTGCGCCGCGACCTGCGAGGGCTGCACGGAGAGCGCTTGGCGCGCTCCTGGCCCGACGCCAGCTTGTGGGCAGCCGTGGTCGTGTTCGGTCCGCTCTGCCTGCCCATCCATTTCATCCGCACGCGCCGCAGCTGGCTCGGCCTGGGCCTGGCGCTGTTCTGGCTCGTGAGCGCCCTGCTGCTCATCTCGCTGCCTCTCGAAGCCCTCGCAGCCCTGTTCGGCATCGTGGACTAGCCGTCGCTCGCTGCGCGGCTCGAGATTCACAGGGAGGTCGGGAGATCGGGAGTCGTGCGAGATAAATCCGGGTCTTTACGGGGTGGCGCCGGGTTTCGTTTGGGGTGCGGCCGCCCAGCTGGGCGGCCTGAAACCAGGCCTATCCACCCCGCCAGGAATAAGCGTGGCTAGTTCATTGTCTCGGGGCCGAAATGCGCGTAATTACGCGCCGGAAAAAGCCATGGATGTTCGTGCACTAAACGAAGTCGTCGCCAAGGAAAGCGCTTTCATCGACGACCTGACGGCCGAGATCGGCAAGGTCATCGTGGGGCAGAGCTACATGATCGAGCGGGTGATGGTCGGCCTCCTGGCCGGCGGTCACGTGCTGCTCGAGGGCGTGCCGGGTTTGGCCAAGACGCTCACGGTCCGCACGCTGTGCGACGTGATCGCCGCCAAGTTCTCGCGCATCCAGTTCACGCCCGACCTGCTGCCGGCCGATCTGACCGGCACCGTGATCTACGATCAAAAGACGGGCGAGTTCTCCAGCAAGCTCGGCCCCATCTTCGCCAACCTGGTGCTGGCCGACGAGATCAACCGCGCGCCGGCCAAGGTGCAGAGCGCGCTGCTCGAAGCCATGCAGGAGCACCAGGTCACGATCGGTGATCGCACCTATCCGCTGCCCGATCCGTTCGTGGTCATGGCGACGCAAAATCCGATTGAGTCAGAGGGCACCTATCCGCTACCCGAAGCGCAGATCGATCGCTTCATGCTGATGATCAAGGTCAACTACCCGACGCGCGAGGAAGAGCGCCTGGTGATGGATCGCATGACCGGCGTGTTGCCGAGCAAGGCCAGTCCGCGCGCGACGCCGGAGCAGCTGCTGACCGCGCGCAAGGTGGTGCGCGACGTGTACGTCGACGATCGCGTCAAGGACTACATCGTGGACGTGGTGTTCGCCACGCGCGAACCGCAGAAAAAGGGCATGAAGGACCTGGCGCCGCTGATCGAGTACGGGGCCAGCCCGCGCGCCAGCATCGCGCTCAACCTGGCGGCGCGCGCGCACGCCTTCCTGCGTCACCGCGGCTACGTCACCCCGGAGGACGTCAAGGCCATCGGGCCCGACGTGCTTCGACATCGCGTGGTGCTGTCGTACGAGGCCGAAGCCGAGGAAGTGACGGCGGAAGACATCGTACGGCGCGTGTTCGAGGTGGTCGAAGTTCCCTGAGCTGGCCGGCTTACGAGCGAGAACAAGCTTGGTCCGTAAAGAGCTGCTCAAGGCGCTACGACGCATCCAGATCACCACCGATCGGCTGGCGACGCAGCAGCTGTCTGGCAACTACGCCTCTGTCTTCAAAGGTCAGGGGCTGAGTTTCCGCGAGGTACGCGAGTACCAGCCAGGCGACGACGTGCGCGCCATCGACTGGAACGTGAGCGCGCGCATGGGGCAGACCTTCGTCAAGGTCTTCGTCGAAGAGCGCGAGATGACCGTGATGCTGGTGGTCGATCTGTCGGCCAGCCAGCGCTTCGGTACGCGCGGTGGCAGCAAGATCCGCCTGGCCACCGAGGTGGCCGCGCTGTGCGCGTTCAGCGCCATCAAGCACAACGATCGCGTCGGGCTGATCCTGGCGACGGACGAGGTGGAGAAGATCGTTCCGCCCAAGAAGGGGCAAAAGCACGTGATGCGCGTGCTGCGTGAGATCATGTCTGCCGAGCCGGAGCGCACCGGCACGGACCTGGCGGGCGCGCTCGAGACGCTGATGCACGTGGCGCGGCGGCGCAGCGTGGCCTTCCTGATCAGCGACTTTTACGCCAGCGGGCACTCGCGGGCGCTGTCGCTGGCGGCGGCGCGCCACGACTTGATCCCGGTCATGTTGGTCGACCCGCGCGACCTCGAGCTGCCCGACGTCGGCCTCGCCAGCTTCGAGGACTTCGAGACCGGCGAGAGCGTGCTCGTCGACACTGCCAGCGCCGACGTCCGAGCCCACTACGCCAAGCAAATGCGCAAGCTGCAGGCCGAGCAGATCCAGCTGTTCAACAAGCTGGCGCTCGACCATTGCATCGTGCGCACCGACGAGCCGTACATCAAACCCATGCGCGACCTGTTCGCCAGGCGCGCGCGCAGGATTCGCCGGTGAGAGCGCTAGCGGTTGGCCTTCTGGGCGGAGCAATGCTCGCGGCTGCGGGCGCGCGCGCACAGCCCGCGCCCAGCGCGCCTGCGCCGAGCGCCGCTGCGCCCAGCGATGCCCACGCAGGCAACGACGCCAGCTGCACCGAAAAGCTGCCCGCCGGTAAGGCCCGACCGGAGCTCAAGCAGAGCTTTCCCGCGCGCGGTCTCAGCGGTCACGCGCTGCCGCTGGTGGTCAGCCTGCGCCACGGCCCGGCCGAGACGGTGCTGCCGACCGGCTTTCGCTTTCAGTCCGAGACCGCCGAAGCCAAGGCCCTGAAACAGGCCGGCTTCCTATTGCCCGATCCCGGCGGCCAGGCCGGGCCCAAGGTGGAGCGCAAGGAAGAAGGCTCCAGCACGACGAGCACCGTGACCATCCCCTTCTTGGCCCTGCCCAAAGAGCCGGGTCGGCACGTGCTCACGCTCCCGCCCATGCCCATCACGGTGGCGCGCGCCAGCGGTGAGCTCGTCACGGTGTGCACGCTGCCGCACACCATCACGGTCGAAGATCCGACCTCCAGCACCCCCAACGCCAAGCCGAAGGAAAATCCCCCGCCCCAGCGGCAACGCGAGGAGTGGACCTTCCTCAAGCAGGCCGTGAGCATCGGCGCCATCGCGCTGGTGGTGGGCGCGGTCTTGGCCTGGCTGATCGGACGCTGGCTCAAGCGGCCGCGCCCCGTGCCGCCGCCGCCGCCGCCGCGCCCGCCCTGGGAGGTCGCGCTGGAGGCGCTCCACGACCTGCGTCACGCCGGGCTCACGCGCGAGGGTCGCTACGCCGAGCACTTCGATCGCGTCTCGGACATCGTGCGCCGCTATCTGGGCGATCGCTACGGCTTCGATGGCCTGGAGTGCACCACGCGCGAGATGCTGGGCGAGCTGCGCGCCACCACGCCGCGCATCGCTGTGCTCAGCGAAATCGAGCGTTTCTTGCGGCAGGCCGACCTGGTGAAGTTCGCGCGGCTCACGCCCAGCGAGCCCGAGTGCGCCACCGCGCTCGCCGAGGCCGAGCAGATCGTGACCAGCACGCTGCCGCCGCCGACGCTCACGGCCAGCACCGGGGCCACGCCGCCGCCCGCGACCCAGGCCGAAAGCGAGGAGGACGATCGTGGCTGAGCCTCTACGTCCTGCCGAAGCGCCCGTCGAGCCATCCGCTGCGGCAAAGCCCGCCGAGCCCGCCGCGGCAGCGCCCGTGCCGCGCTCGGGCAGCAAGCAGCGCCCGACCAACCGGCGCCGCTTACTACGCGGGGCGCTGCTGGTGGGGTTCACACTGCTGACGCTCGGGCTGGCGCTCGCCTACCCGGCGCTGGCTCGCGGCAGCGAGCTACTCTACGCCAGCTTCCAGAATCGCTGGCTGCTGCTGCTGCTGCTGCTCGTCCCGCCGCTGTTTTACAGGAGCACGCTGGGTGAGGATCGGCGGCTGCCGCGCGTGCGGCTCGGCACCCTCAGCGCTCTGCGCGTGGGACCGTCGGGCTTGCGCGTCTGGCTGCGCGACTTGCCGGGCGTGTTGCGCTCGCTGGCGCTGGTGCTCGGCATTTTGGCGCTCGCGCGGCCGGTCAACACGCTGCGGCCGGACGTGCAGGACGAAGAGGGCATCGACATCATCTTGGTGCTCGACCTTTCCGGCTCGATGCGCGCGGCGATGGACAACTTGCCGCCGGACCTCGAGAGCTTCGTGCCCAAGCGGGCGCCCGGCATCAAGCCGACCCGGCTCGACGCGGCTCGCGCCGTGATTCGAGACTTCATCGCGCAGCGCAAGACCGACCGCATCGGCGTCGTGGTCTTTGGCGCCGACGCCTACGTGCTGTCTCCGCCAACGCTGGACTACCACTTGCTCGACGGCTTGGTCGGGCGCATGGACCTCAACCTGATCGACGGCAACGGCACCGCCATCGGCGACGCGCTGGGCGTGGCCGCGGCGCGCCTGCGGCGCTCGAACGCGCGCAGCAAGGCCGTGGTGCTGCTCACCGATGGCGACAACAAGGGCGGCAAGCTCGCGCCCGAGTACGCCGCGCACCTGGTCAATACGGTGGGCGCCCGGCTGTTCACGGTGCAGATCGGCCAGGGCGAGATGGCGCAGGTGCTCGACCGCAGCCTCGACATCTTCGGGCAGCCCCGCTACGTCAACGTGCCGTTCCCGGTGAACCCCAAGTTGCTCAAGGAGCTGGCAGAGAAGACCGGCGGCTCGATGTACGTGGCCAGCGACGCGACCGCGCTGCGGGCCGGCTTTCACGACGTGCTGAACAAGCTGGAAAAGACCAAATTCGAGTCCAGCATCGCCACCTATGAAGAGCTGTACCGCTTTCTGCTGATGCCGGCGGTCGTGCTGCTGGCGCTCGACGCGCTGCTCAGGGCCCTCTTGCTGCGGAGGTTCCCGTGAGATTTGCGGCGCCGCTGTGGCTGTTCGGCTCGGCCTTGGCGCTGGTCGTGGCGGCGCTGCTGGTGGCAGGCTCGGTGCTGCGCGCTCGCCAGCTGAAGAAGTTCGGCGACGAGGCCATCGTCACGGGCCTGCTCACCGCGCAAGCCGGGGCCCGGCGTGCCTGGAAGGGCGTGCTGTGCGTGCTGGCGGTGGCGCTGGCGTTCGCGGCCGCGGCGCAGCCGCAGTACGGCCGCGGCAGCAAGCTGATCCCGGCCACCAACCTGGATCTGGTGATCGTGCTCGACTACTCGAAGAGCATGTACGCCCGCGACATCACGCCCTCACGCACGCTCAGGGCCAAGGCGGAGGTCGGGCGCCTGATCGCGAGTCTACCGGGCGCGCGCTTCGGCGCGGTGGCTTTCGCCGGTCAGCCCATCGCCTTTCCGCTCACCAGCGACGGCCCGGCCATTGCTCAGTTCTTCCAGCAAATGTCACCCAACGACATGCCGGTGGGCGGCACCGCCATCGCACGTGCGCTGGAGGCCGGCCGCGAGCTCCTGGAGCGCGATCCGCTTTCGAAGAACCACAAGCGCGTGATGCTGCTGGTGACCGACGGCGAGGATCTGGAGGGCGACCCGGTCAGCGTCGCCCGCTCGGCCGCGCAGCAGGAGATCTCGATTCTGGTCGTCCAAATCGGTGGCCGCACGCCCGAGCCGATCCCACAAGTGAGCGAGACCGGGGAGGTGCAGGGCATGCGCACCGACGAGGAAGGCAAGCCGCTCACCACGTCACTCTCGGCGGAAGGCGAGGCGCAGCTCGGCAGCATCGCCAGCACGACCGGTGGCGCCGTGGTGCGCAGCGAAGCGGGACAGACGGGCATCACCGAGATCGAGCGACGGCTGAAGCTGCTGATGACCGAAGAGCTGTCGGAGCGCGTCGAGACCATCTACGCGGACGTGTACGTCTATCCGCTCGGGCTGGCGCTGCTGCTGATGCTGCTCGAGGCCTTCATTCCCGAGGCCGCCGCGCGCAAAGCTTCGGTCATTCCCCCGCCGAAAAAGCAGCGCCCGCGTCGTCGCGGCGCGCGCGCTGCCAGCGCCACGCTGATGCTGTGCCTGGCCTACGGCTGGCTGTTCGTGGGCTGCGCCAAGCAGCGCAACGAGCTGTGGATGCGCAACGCGCCAGCGGTGGACGAAGCCATCGCCGCCTACGACGCCGGCGACGCCGGGCAGGCGGTGTCGCTGCTCGAGCAGTACCTGGCGACGGGTAAGTGCGAGCAAGGCAACATCGGTACGCCCGATAGCGTGCGCAGCAAGCCGAGCGCCAGCTTCGACCTGGGCCTGGCGCTGTTCAAGCTCGGCGAGCAATACGGCTTGCGCTTCGGCGAAGAACAGCCGCCGCTCGACGCCGGCAAGTCCCCCGAGGAGACAGCCGCTGACGAAAAGCGCAGCAGCGAGGTGGAGTGTGCGCTGCGCATCGTGCGCATCGTCGCAGGCGACCAAACCGTACCGCTCGAGCTGCGCGCGCGCGCCTTCTACCTGGCGGGCAACCTGGAGTTCTTGCGCGGCGACTACGAGTCGGCGGTGAAGGGCTACGACGCCTCGCTCGAGCTCATCCCGGGCACGCCCGCCGACGCCGGCGGCGACGGCATCGGTCGCGACGCCGCCTACAACCGCGCCATCGCGCTCGCGCGCATCGAGGACCAGAAGAAGGACGCTGGCCCTGATGCGCCGCCCGACGCCCCGCCGGACTCAGCGGGCGAGCCGCCCGACGCGGGCGAGCAGAAGCCCGACGGCGGCAAGGACGACAAGCCGGACGAGCCGAAAGATGCGGGCGACGACGGCGGCAAGCAGGATCAGCCGCAGCAGCCAGACGCTGGCGCTCCCGACGGCGGCAAGCCTCCGGAGCCGAAACCCGAGCAGCAGCAGCAATCACCGTCGCAGAATCAGGACGAGCGCATGCTGGACATGCTCGAGCGCGCGCCCAGCGTGCAGCAGCAGGACGCCAAGAACCGCTCGCTCACAGGACGCCCGCGGACGGAGGACAAGTGATGCGAGCTCCGGTGCTCGCGCTGGCGCTCGCCACTGGCGTGAGCCTGGCGGCCAGCGTAGCCCGAGCTCAGGTCAGCCTCAGCACCGAGGTGTCGCCGCGCAAGGTGGAGGTGGGCGATCGCTTCATGCTGCGGCTGCGCGCCATGAGCCAGGGCGACGACCGCGCAACCAGCCCCGAGCTCAAGCTGCCGAGCGGCGTCACCGGCTCGGGACCCAACGTCGGCTCGCAGACGCAAATGAGCATCGTCAACGGACAGATGACACAATCGGTGGGCATCACCGCCACCTGGGTGCTCAGCGCCAGCGCCCCGGGCACCTACCGCCTCGGCCCCGCTAGCGTGCTCACCAGCAGCGGCCGTAAGCAGGATCGCGTCGTCACGGTCGAGGTGGTTCCGCGCGGCTCGATGCCGCGGAGCCAGGGGCCGAGCGGCGGCCAGCCCTTCGATCCGTGGGGCATGCTGCGCGGTATGGGCGGCCCGAATTTTCCGGGCTTTCCTGGCTTTTCCGATCTGGATCAGCCCCGGGAGCCCGAGCTACCCCAGCCGCCCGAGGAGTACCGGGTCGACCGCGCTCTCGACCCCATCGCATTCCTACGCGCACGCGCGGTGCCGAAGAAGGTGGTGGTCGGTGAGCAAGTCACACTCTCCGTGTACGCGTACGGCGGTCGCGGTGAGTTTCGTCCAGGCACGGCTACCGAGCCCAGCCGCGATGACTTCCTCGCCATCAACGTGATGGACGACACGGCGCAGATCGCCGGCTACCCGTTCGAGCTCGATGGTCAGCAGTGGATCACCGCCAAGTTTCAGAGCTTCGCGCTCTTCCCGCTCAAGTCAGGCAAGTTGAAGGCCGGGGCAATGAGCCTCAGCTTCGTGGGCCGCGGCTATTCGAAGGACGCGCTCGGCCTCAAGCGCGAATCCCAACCGATCGAGATCGTGGTCGTCGAGCCGCCGCTCGAGGGGCGACCGCCGGGCTACAAGCTCGGTGACGTCGGACACTACGACCTGAGCGCCCAGCTCGATCCGCGCGAGGTCCCGGCGGGCGGCAGCATCTCGGTGGTGGCCAAGCTCGAAGGCACCGGCTATGTGCCGGCGTCGCTGCTGGTTCCGGAGCAGAACGGGGTGCGCTGGCTCGAGCCGCAGATCATCGAGCAAGTCGCGCCCCGCTCGGGCGTGGTGCAGGGCTTTCGCACTTTCACGTACGTGGTCGAGCTCAATCAGCCGGGCGATATCGACTTGGGCGAGCTCAAGCTGCCGTACTGGGATCCGAAAGCGCGCGCCTACGGCGTCGCGCGCGCCGCGCTCGGCAAGGTCAAAGTCACGGGCAACGCGCCGCTCGTCGAGGCCAGCGCCAAGGCCGAGCCTGGCCACAAGCTGAAGGGTCTGCTCGAATTGCCCTCGGCGCTGGGAGCTAGCGCCAACCCGAAGCACGGCGCGCTGACCGAGCGAGCACCCTTCTGGCTGGCGCTGCTGGGGGCGCCGCTCACGGCCCTGCTCGGCTTCGCGCTGGCCGATCTGGCGGCGCTGCTCCGTCGACGGCGCTCCGAACGGCGCGGCTCGCTCGCGACCGCTACCGACGAGGCGCTGGCGCAGCTCGCAGGCTCCGGCATGCTGGCCGAGCCCGCCAGCATTGCGGCCGCCACCGAGCGTGCGCTGTTTCTGAGCATCGAAAGGGCTACCGGGCTCAAGGCGCGCGGCGTGCTCAAAAGCGAGCTAGCGAGCGCCCTCGCTCGCGTCGGCGTCGAAGAGGACGTGGCGGCGCGCGCGGCGGCACTGCTCGGTCGCTGCGACGAGCTGCGTTTCGCCGGTGATGCCGCCGATCTGGCCGCTTTTGCCGCAGAGGCGCGCGACACCTGCCGCCAGCTGATCTCGCGCAAACGGCGCGTCTTGGAGGGTCCAGACTCGTGAAAGCGCTGACCATCGCGCTGCTTTGTCTCGTCACCCTCGTTGGCGTCGTCGGGCGCGCGCAGGCCGAAGCGCCGGAGGCCGAGTACCGGGCGGCCCTCACCGCGCTCGCCAAAGGCGCCGACAACGAAGCCATCGATCGCTTGGAGCTGCTGGCCGATCAGGGTGTGTCCCACCCGGATGCCAGCCTGGCGCGCGCCGCTGCGTACCTGGCACGCGCCGAAGGCCCGAGCCCGCGCCCCGGCGATCTCGGTCGCGCCGCAGCCGCGCTCAGCGAGGTGCTGTTGCTGCGCCCTGCGGACCCGCAAGCCGAACGTGCGCTCGAAGCCGTGCAGAGCGAGATCGCGCGGCGCCATTCGCGGCAGGCCGAAAGCGTGCTCGTGCGGCCGCGACTGGGCCGAGCCATCGCGGCGCTGGTTTCCGAGCAGACCTGGGCGCTGCTGGCAGCGCTCGGCTCACTGGTAACGGCGGCCGGCCTGGTGGCGCGGCGCCTGGCCGTTCACCCGCTCCCGCGACTGGCTGGTGCCGTGGCGATCGGCGTCGGGGCGACCGCGCTGGCGGCGTTTGGCGCGGGCGCCTATGCGGCGATGCGCTTTCGGACCACCTCGCAGCCAGCCGTGATCGTCGTCCCTGAGGCTCGCCTCTCGGACGAAAGGGGGCGGCCCCTGCCCAGCAAGCGCGGTGCCGACACCACCACCGTGCCGGAGGGCGCCACCGTCTACGTCACCGAGCGACGCCAAGCGACAGGGCGTTGCCAGGTGGAGTGGGGCAGCACCGACGGCTGGCTGAGCTCGAGCGAATTGCGGGTGCTGGTCGGGCCCTGATGCCAAGCCGGAGAGCCGCTTCGGTGTAGTATTGCGATGGTGAACGCGGCTGTCCTGGCGTCGACGCTCTGCTTGCTCGCTGCTTGCTCGGCCAGCAGCACGACCCAGGCGCCCACCACGAAGGCCGCCACCACGCCGCCCGCCGCGGCGCCCCCGGGCTCGGCAGCGGCTGCCACTGCGGGTGGCTCGACGCCCCCAGCCGCCCTCGCCGCGCCGGCGTTTCGCCATTGCGGCGAGCTTGCTTGCAAGGCCTTCCCGAGCGCGCAGGCCGCGTTCGACCACGTCCTGACCGAGCAGCCGCGCGTGCTGGCGATCGGCGAGGCGCACGCGCAGCAAAGCGGCCCCCAGTCGCGCTCCACCACGCGGCGCTTCATGGAGGATTTGCTGCCGCGCCTGGCGCCACGCGCCTCCGATTTGGTGATCGAGCTCTGGGTCGCCAGCGGCAGCTGCGGGAAGGTGGAGCGCCAGGTGGCAGGGCAGCAACAGGCCGTCACCGCACCGCAGGCTGCGACCAACCAGAGCGAGTTCCTGGAGCTCGGCCACCACGCCAAGGCGCTGTCCATTCAGCCGCAGGCGCTGATACCGACCTGCGAGCAATACCAAGCCATCGCAGGCGCCGGTCCCTCGGACATCGAGGCGATGCTGACCATGCTCAAGAGCGTGACGGAGCGCGACGTCGCAGCGCTCGTCGCGCGCCGGCCGCCCGAGCGCTTGATCGTCGCTTACGGCGGCGCCATGCACAACGACCTGGCGCCGCGGCCCGGGCGCGAGGATTTCGCGTTCGGCCCGGAGCTCGCACGGCTCACGGGCGAGCGCTACGTGGAGCTGGACCTGATCGTCCCCGAACAGATCAGGGATACCGAAGCCTGGCGCGGCCTGCCCTGGTACGCCCAATACTCGCATAAAAAGGCTGGCAGCGAAGCGATCCTGCTCAGCTGGGCGCCGCACGCCTATGCTCTGATCTTTCCCCAAGCCGAGGCTGCGCCGTGATCGAAGAGCTGCTCAACGTCGTTCAACCCTACGCCTGGGGCTCGCGCAGCGCGCTGGCGACGCTGCGTGGCGAGCGTCCGAGTGACAAGCCCGAAGCCGAGCTGTGGATGGGTGCTCACCCGCTCGCTCCGTCACGCTTGGCCAGCACTGGCGAATCCCTACCGGCCGTCATCACCCGCCAGCCCGCGCTCCAGCTCGGAAACGCGATCGATCAGCAGTATCGAGGCAAGCTGCCCTTCCTGCTCAAGCTGCTTGCCGCGGCGACCCCGCTCTCGCTCCAGGCGCATCCGTCGCTCGAGCAAGCTGCCGCCGGCTACGCCGCCGACGAAGCAGCGGGCATCCCGCTCGACGCCCCGCACCGCAACTACAAAGATCCCAACCACAAGCCCGAGCTGCTCTGCGCGCTCGGCGAGTTCTGGGCGCTGTGCGGCTTCCGCCCAGTACCGGCGACGCTGATGCTGCTCGACGAGCTGGAGCTGCCCGCGCTCGCGCCTTACCGCAAGAGCCTGGCCCAATCGCCCGACCAGCACGGTATTCAGCGAGTTTTTTCGACCTGGATGCAGGCCTCAGCGGAGGCCCAGCGCGCGCTCGCGGACGCAACTGCCAACGCTTGCCGCGCTCGTTTGGGCAGCACGTCGCGCTTTGCAGAGGTGTGGGGTTGGGCGGTAAGGCTGGCCGAGCTGTATCCCGGTGACATCGGCTTGCTCGGCGCGCTGCTGCTCAACCTGATTCGACTCGAGCCGGGCGAGGCGATCTATTTGCCAGCTGGCAACCTGCACGCCTACCTGGGCGGCACCGCAATCGAGCTCATGGCCAGCTCGGACAACGTGCTGCGCGGCGGGCTGACGCCCAAGCACGTCGACGTGCCGGAGCTACTACGCGTGCTCGACTTTCGACCGATCAGCGTCGAACCGCTGCTGCCCCAAGCGCACGGGCTGGAGCAGGTTTACGTGACGCAGGCCCGTGAGTTTCGCCTCTCGTACTTCGATCTCGACAGCGAATCGATCACGGTACCGATCACGGGGCCCGAGATCTGGCTCGTCGTGCGCGGCGCGTTCGAGCTGGGCAGCGTGAGCCTCGGGCCCGCTCGCTCGGCCTTCGTGTCGGCCGACAGCGGCAGCCTCGTTGTGGCGGGAAAGGGCCGTATTTTCCGGGCCAGCGTTGGGACCTTTGCCCCAACCGTCGCGCGACCGGCTCAGCCCGGCTGAGCTTCCGAAGTGCCTTCGGGCGCTGGCTCTTCGACGTCGGGCGGCTCGGGGCAACTCTCACCGGTCGCGCCCGGCTCGCCATCGGGAATGCGGCACGGATGCACCTCGACGCGCCGCGCCTTGGGCTTGTACGTGACC
>DATDEV010000762.1:0-9044 GCA_036522995.1 Polyangiaceae bacterium | reverse complement strand
CGCCCGCGCCCTCCGCGTCCACGCCCTCCCCCCCTGCCGCTCCCGCTCCCGCTTCGCGCGATAGCGCATCATCGCCCGCGACGAGCGACGTGCTCGCGAGCGACGTGCCGACCACGAGGCGCACCGATGACGACGACGAGCCCACGCTCCGACCGCGCCGCCCGCGCTGGCTCTTGCCGCTGGCCGTCGCCGCGCTCCTGGCGCTGGGCGTGATCGGCTTGAGGCGACTCGACCATGCACCGCCGAGCAGCCGGGCCGCCGAGCGTTCGCTGCCCAGCCAGCCGGCGCCCGCGCTCGAGCCCGCCCAGCCGAGCGAAGCGTCGCCCGAGCCGCCCTCGCCCGCGCCAGAGGCCACGCCCGCGGGCCTTGCCGACTCCAACCCCGATCCCACCACACCGGCAGCGCCCGTGCCGCCGAGCGATGGCAGCCAGCCGAGCGGGCCCGGCGCGGCCATCACGCGCATCAACGTCGTGACCGACCCGCCGGGGGCACGCCTGTTCTGGAAGGGTAAGGAGGTCGGGACCACCCCCTTCGTGCTCGAGCTGCCCTCCGGTCAGCGCCGCTCGTTCGAGCTGGGCAAGCCGGGCTTCATCACGCGCAAGGTAGTGATCGACGGGTCCAAAACCGACATTACGATCGGCCTGCGGCCGGATTCGCCCGCCCCTGCTGGCGCAAGACCCCGAAAATAATACACTTCTCACTAAGCCCTAAAGCTCCCAACCTGCCCAAGCGCTCGGGCAGGTCCGCTGTCCAACCAGGGAGCAATGCACTATCGTGAGCGTCCGACCGGAGAATTCGCGTGGTCACATCCGCGCGCCAGCACTTGCCTGAGCGTACCGATCGAGAGCTCGTCACCGCCGCCCGCGAAGGCGACACGGAGGCATTTGGGCTCTTGGTCCGTCGCCACCAACGGCGCGTCTATCGCCTCGCCGTGCATCTGCTCAAAAGCGGAGCGGAGGCCGAAGACGTGACGCAGGACACCTTCGTGCGCGCCTATGGCGCGCTCGATCGCTTCGACGGCCGCAGCGAGCCCTTCACCTGGATCTACCGCATCTGCGTGAATCTTTCGCTCAACGCGCTGCGCTCGCGCAAGACCAGGCGAGCTTCGTCGCCGGACGATCCGCGCATCGAAGGCATGCTGGTCGACCATCGCCCAGCCGCGAGCAGCCCCGCGCGCAGCAGCGCCGACAAGCAAATGGGCCGCGCGCTGGTCGAAGGCATCGACGAGCTCAGCGACACGCTGCGCACGACCTTGGTGCTGGTCTGCATCGACGGGCTAAGCCACGCCGAAGCTGGCGAGGTGCTTGGTTGTCCCGAGGGCACGATCGCCTGGCGCGTGCACGAAGCGCGCAAAAAGCTGCGTGCCATGCTGGCCGAGCGGGGCTTCGACGACGACGACATCGAGGGCAAGCAATGACGTCGAGCGTGAAGCTACCGGCTGGCGCAGACGAGCTGCTCCACGCCTTCCCCGCCGACGAGCCCGACTTCGAAGCCCAAGCCAGCGCCATCGAAGCGCGCCTACGAGACAAGCCAGCAGCCAGCATTGGCGACGAGCTGCTGGGCCCGCCCGAGCTCGCGGCAGAGCCCGGCGAGCCCGCGGCAGCCTCGCGCGTGCGCGCAGCCGCCGCACCCAAGAGCAACTTCGCCGAGATGGCTCGCAAGAGCCTGAACCAGAAAGACGACGACGGCGCGCGCGAGCTGCTCGTGGCCACCGCGCAGAGTCGGCGCCCGAGCGCCGAGATGGTCGAGCGCGTGCGAGCCGCAGGCAGGCAGGCTGCCGCCAGCGCCACGCCGCTCCCGCTGGCGAGCGCCGAAGCGCAGCGCCCGAGTGGAGTCGTCGCACGAGCCGAGAAAGCCGCGCCCACGCGCGCGGAGCAGACGGCCCCGACCACGAGCCGCGGCACCATCATCGGCGTGGCGGGCGCCGCGCTGGCCCTGGCCGCTTGTTTCGCGCTGTTCATGAAGTCCGAGTCGTCGGAGAGCGCGGCGACGGCCGCACTGGTGCGCGAGATGGCGGCACGAGAAAGCGCCGCTCCGATAGCGGCCAAGCCCTCGACTGCGGACGCCCCTGCCGCCAAGAGCGACGCTGTGATGACTCCGGAGGCGCTGGCGGCCGCGCCGGCCCTCGAAGGCGCCACTGCGAAGCGCGCGCCCCCGCTCAAATCGGGCGGCGGCGCCGTGGGACCCTCCGCAGTAGCCGCCACCAAGGCACCCGCCCCGGGCGCGCAAGCTCAGGCTCAGCAGCCGCCAACTGCCGTCGTGCTCGAGGAAGACGCACAGCCCCAGGCCGAAGCGAAGGCCAAGCCGGAGCCCGCCCCCGAGCCCGTTCTCAGGCCCGCCGAAGGCAGCGCAGACGGCGTACCCCTCACGCCTTCTGCCGGCGCAGTCAGCACCGCCCTCTCGTCGGTGCGTGGCAGCGCCCAGGCCTGCCTCGCGGGGCAGAACGATCCGGTGTCCGCGGTGGTGACGTTCGCCAGCGATGGCCACGTGCTGCGCGTGAGCGCAGCTGGCCCTTCGGGAGCCTGCATTCAGGCAGCGCTGTCCAAGGCGCGCCTTCAGCCTTTCGCGCGCGCCTCCTTCAGCGCAACGACCACGATTCGCCCGCCCTAATCAGCGTGCGCCGGCGGCTCCGTGCGGCGCGGGTTGACAAGGCTAGGTCCATCGCTCATAGTCCCCGCCCCTCTGCCCGAACCGTGGGCCGAGTGACTCTTTCAAGGTAGTTATCGATGGTTTCTTCGACGAGGCAAACAGAACGCCGCCGTGCCATTCGTGCCCGTGCTTTTGGCAAGGGTAAGAAGTTGGTACAGACCCCCAAGTTCCCCGTGCACCCGGAAGGGTCCGACGCGAAGCAAGCCGACGCGAAGAAAGCCGCAAGCTGAGATATGGCCAATCATCCTTCTGCAGAAAAGCGAAACCGCCAGCGCGTCGTGCGCACCGAGCGCAACCGCTCCGCCGCGAGCGCGCTCCGCACCTCGATCAAGAAGGCGCGTGCCGCCGTCGCCGGTGGTGATGCCGCCAAGGCCAAGAGCTCGGTCGCGAGCGCCGAGAAGGCACTGGCCAAGGCTGCCAGCAAGGGCGTGATTCATTCCCGCACGGCTTCGCGCACCACGTCGCGCATCGCCAAGGCGCTGGCGAAAACCGCCAAGGCCTGAGCAGCCCCGCGCAAGAGTGCTAGCCTCTGTCTCGTGGATGGTTGGGGCTCCGGCCCCAACCCCGTGATCCCCTGGGGCTCCGGCCCCAACGGAGCTCCCGGAGAGGCATGTTCGATAGTGGACAGAAACCGCTGGACGAGCTCGACTTGCTCGTCGGATCCACCGTCGCCGGCAAGTATCACGTCGATCGTCTGATCGGCCGTGGCGGCATGGGGGCGGTGTTCCAGGCCACCAACGCGGGCATCGGCAAGCGGGTGGCGCTCAAGTTCCTGAGCATCGAGGCGAGCAAGGACGCCGACGCGGCCACGCGTTTTCAGCGTGAGGCCGAGGCCGCCAGCTTGGCCGAGAGTCCGCACATCGTGCAGATTTTCGACTCCGGACGCAGCGAGCGCGGGCTGCCGTTCCTGGTGATGGAGCTGCTCACGGGCGAGGACCTGCGCGCCCGTTTGCGCCGCGAAGGCCGGCTCGAGCCGGAGCTCGCCGCGCGCATCTGCATCCAGGTGCTCAAAGCCCTACGCGAAGCGCATGCAGCCGGCATCGTGCACCGCGATCTCAAGCCGGACAACGTCTTCTTGTGCCAACGCGACGACGAGCCAGCGTTCGTCAAGATCGTCGACTTCGGCATCTCCAAGCTGCAGCAAGCGCCGGGTGTCGACACGCTCACGCACAAGGGTGCGGTGCTGGGCACGGCCTTCTACATGTCGCCCGAACAGGCGCAGTCGTTTCCCGACATCGACGGGCGCACCGATTTATTCAGCGTCGGCGCGATGCTGTACGAGATGCTGACCGGCGATCCTCCGCATTCCGCGCCGACGTACGAGGCCGTGCTGATCGCGATCTGCACGCGCGACGCCGATGACGTTCGCGTCAAGGCGCCGGGCACGCCGGCCAAGCTGGCGCGCGTGCTGGCGCGCGCGCTCAAGCGTGATCGCGACGAGCGCTATGCAACGGCCACGGAGATGCTCTCGGATCTCGACGCCGCCATGCGCGAGAGTGCAGAGCTCGCTACCAAGACCCGCGGCGCCGGCGACGCTTGGGTCAAGCCGCCCCGCTCGAGGCACGGCTCGCCCGGTCGCTTCCGTACCCTGGTGCTCGGAATCGTCGCGGCGCTCGGCGGATTTTCGCTGGCCGCCTACCTGGTGGCACGAGAAACGACGCCGGCTGTGACGCCCGAGCGAGCCGCCGCGTCGGTCGCGCCCGCGCCCCAGCTCGCGCCTGTCCAGCTGGCGACCAGCGCGACGCCGGCAACCGAGCAAGCTCCGAGCGCCGCTCACAGCGCCGGCAAGCCCGGCGGCAAGCTCACCTCCGCCAAGCCAAAGGAGGCGCCCCGGACCACGCCGCAAGTCCCGCGCCCGACCGGTTCGGCGGGCGTGGCAGGCGGCTTGGGCCTCAGCACGCGCGAGCCATAGAGCTGCTTCGAAAGCTGTGTTAGCCGTCAGGCTGCTTGGCATTTGCTGGCTTCGTTCGAACGCTCGGGTCCGCGCCGTTCGTCTATCTCGTGCTGGGCGCGCCAACGGCGCTTGCCCAATCGGCGCCCAGCGACACCAAGCCCAGCCCGGCCGACACCGCCGACCAGCAGACACTCGACGCGCGACGACACTTCAAGGCCGGCACGAAGCTCTACCGTGACGGCAACTACGGAGGCGCGCTCGCCGAGTTCGAAGAAGCCTACCGGCTCAAGCCAGGAGCCGGCTCGCTGCAGAACGTCGCGCTCAGCCAAAAGGGGCTGTTTCGCTACTCCGAGGCCGCCACCAGCCTGGAACAGCTGCTGGCCAGGCACGCCGCCGAGCTCAGCGACGCCGAGCGCAAGGCGGTCGACGAGGCGCTTGGCGAGCTGCGCGGCCTGATCGCCAGCATTCGGCTGCGCGTCGCACCGGCGCACGCGCGCGTGTTGCTCGACGGTCGCAACCTGACTGCGCCCGATCTGGCGTCACCGATCGTGCTCAACGTGGGCGAGCACGCGCTGAGCGTGGACGCGCCGGGCTACGCTACCGAGCGCCGCGTGGTGCGGGTCGCCGGTGGCCAGCGCGAGCTGCCGATAGACGTATCGCTGCGCTGCGTGGCCGGCTTCGTCGACGTCACCAGCAACGATCCCACGGCCAACATCGCCATCGACGGCTTGCCCAAAGCACGACGCGCCTACCGTGGTCCGGTGGAGCCCGACACCGAGCACCTGCTGCAAGTCTACCGGGAGGGCGTGGAGCCCTTCGAGAAGACGTTTCGGGTTGGCCTGTGCAAATCGCTCGGCATTCACGCCCTGCTCGAGGGGCTGGAGTCCGCGCCGCCAGTCAACGTCGACGAGGACGCTCCGCTGCAGCAAGCGCCCGCGCGCCGCGTCCAGAAAGGCTTTTACGGCCTGCTCTCGCTCGACCTGCTCGGGCTCGCCGACCAGCCGCTGAACCTCGACCCGTCCACGGGCAAGGGCGGAGGAGGCATGGGCGCACTCGGACTACGCGCCGGCTACCGGCTCTCGAACCCCGTGGCGGCCGACCTGATGCTCGACGTGGGAGCGCTCGAGGTGACGGGCGCCTACGACAAGACGACGATGAGCTCGCGCGACTACAGCATGCGCTCGATCCACTTCGGTCCCAATCTCAAGCTGATGACGACTGGCGAACGCCTACGCTTCGTCACCACGGTGGGAGCGGGCATCGTGCATCACCGCTTGGCAGTGGCTGCGGGGGGCGGCGCGAGCTCGGCCAAGGTGAGCGGCATCGATCCCTATTTCTTGCTCGAGCTCAGCTTCGGCTTCAACTACCGCCACTTCTTGGGCGAGCTCGGGCTGATCGCGCTGATCGATGGCAGCACCGCGCTGCAAAAAGGTTTTCCGAGCAACGCGCCCAACGATCCCAATACGAGCCTGACCAGCGACCTGGGCACCACGCTGCCCATGATCGGAATCGGACTGCGCGGTGGCTTTTCCCAATGGTCCCCCGGGCGCTAGCCTCGACGCGTGCGAGCGCCCTACTCGACGCAAAAAAGCGCCACCAATGCTGCATAATCGCGCCGCGTCGGGGGCTTTGCCTACGGGTTTCCGGCGAGTACTCTGGGCGTAGATGTCGCTCGATCCTTCGTCCATCGAAACACACTCCGCTGAGACCCGCAGCTTCGAGCCCAGCCCGGAGTTCGTCGCGCGAGCGCGGCTGAATCAGGCGCGTTACCAGGAGCTGTATCGCGAGAGTCTGGAGTCTCCCGCCACGTTCTGGGAGCGCGAGACGAAGGAGCTGCTGCTGCGCAAGCCGTGGCACAAGCTGCTGGAGTGGGAGCTGCCGCATGCGAAGTGGTTCGTAGGCGCGGAGCTCAACGCGAGTGAAAGCTGCCTCGATCGGCACCTGCAGACCGACGTCGCCCACAAGCCTGCGTTGATCTGGGAGAGCGAGCCGGGCGAGGTGCGCAGCTTGAGCTACGCGGAGCTGCACGAGCAGGTGGTCCGGCTCAGCGCCGTGCTGCGCGGACTGGGCGTCAAGAAGGGTGATCGCGTCGCCATCTACATGGGCATGGTGCCCGAAGCCGCCGTGGCGATGCTGGCCTGCGCGCGCGTGGGAGCTCCGCACACGGTGGTGTTCGGCGGGTTCGCCGCCGAATCGCTGCGCGACCGCATCAACGACTGCTCGGCCAAGGTGGTGCTGACGCAGGACGGCGCGCTGCGCCGCGGCCAGGTGGTGCCACTCAAGAGCATCGTCGACAAAGCGATCGAGAACACCCCGAGCGTGGAGAAGGTGCTCGTTTACCGCCGTCTGAGCGAGGAGCAGGCCAAAATCGAGCTGAAGCCGGGCCGCGATCTGGATTGGAAGGAAGCGCTGGCCGCTGCCGACACCCGCCTCGGCGCGGAGCCGGAGATCGTCGACGCCGAGCACCCGCTGTTCATCCTGTATACCTCCGGCTCGACCGGGAAGCCCAAGGGCGTGCTGCACAGCACCGCCGGCTACCTGGCAGGCGCGTACCTCACCTCCAAGTACGTGTTCGATTTGCAGCCGGACGACGTCTACTTCTGTACCGCGGACGTGGGCTGGATCACCGGCCACAGCTACATCGTTTACGGCCCGCTCTCGAACGGCGCGACGTGCCTGATGTACGAGGGCGCGCCCAACACGCCCGACTGGGGTCGCTTCTGGCAGATCATCGAAAAGCACCGGGTCACCATCCTGTACACGGCCCCCACCGCCATCCGCGCCTTCATCCGCCAGGGCCCGGAGTGGCCCGCCAAGTACGACCTATCGAGCCTGCGCCTGCTCGGCTCGGTGGGCGAACCGATCAATCCCGAGGCCTGGATCTGGTACTACGAGAACATCGGGCATAAGCGCTGCCCGATCGTGGATACCTGGTGGCAGACCGAGACCGGTTCGATCCTGCTCACGACGCTGCCCGGAGCGCACACCATGAAGCCGGGCGTCGCCGGGCTGCCGTTCTTCGGTGTGCTCCCGGCCGTGGTCTCCGCCGACGGCCAGCCTGTCGCCGCGGGTCAGGGCGGCTTCCTCGTTCTGCAGCGTCCCTGGCCCAGCATGCTGCGCACCGTGTGGGGCGATGACGAGCGCTACCGGGCGCAGTACTGGAGCGACGTCCCCGGCGCCTATTTCACGGGCGACGGTGCCTACCGCGACAAGGACGGCTACTTCCGCGTCGTCGGTCGCATCGACGACGTGCTCAACGTTTCCGGTCATCGCATCGGCACCGCCGAAATCGAAAGCGCGCTCGTCTCGCACAAGGGCGTCGCCGAAGCCGCAGCGGTCGGCCGCAACGACGAGCTCAAGGGTCAAGCGTTGGTCGTTTTCGTGACGCTCAAGCCGCAGTTCGAAGCCGGCGACAAGATGAAGAAGGAGCTGGCCGAGCACGTCGCCCACGAGATCGGCAAATTCGCCCGACCCGACGACGTGCGCTTCGCCGAGGGCCTACCCAAGACGCGCAGCGGCAAGATAATGCGTCGTTTGCTGAAGGACATTGCCAACGGCCGAGCCACCCAGGGCGACGTCTCCACCCTCGAAGACCTCAACGTGCTGGCCAAGCTCCGCGCCGACGACGAGTAGGGGCTGCCACCCCGCAGCTGCCCCTCGCAGAAGCTACCGTAGCGTCGCCCGGTCGCACTCTTTCACTGCGCCCTGGTCGCTCCGTCGCGAGGAAAGCAACAGGGAGGCGGGGAGTTTTTTGGGCGCGTGCTGCAAATGGGCAGTGCGGCGCGGCGGCCGAGCTACCCGGCGCCGCGCGTTGCGCACCCCCAAATGCAGGGCTCCCCGCCTCCCCGCCTCCCTGTTTTCCTACTCGGTCACATGTGCCGTGGGGTAACGTTGGGGTGTGAGACCGGTGATTATCGCGGCGGGCCGAGGTAGTCGGCTGCAGAACGAGACCGACGAGCTGCCCAAAACGCTCGTCGAGGTCATGGGCAAGCCGATGCTGGAATGGGTGCTCGAGGCCTTCGAATCGGCCGGCCTTGCGCGACGCGACGTGGTGTTCGTATGCGGCTACCGCGCCGAGGTGATCCAGGCGCGCTATCCGGAGTTCACCTACGTCACCAACCACGACTGGCAAAACAACAATATCCTGCTCAGCCTGCTGACCGCGCGTGAGCACCTGACGCATTGCTTCATCTCGACATATGGCGATATCGTCTACGAGGGGCAGGTGGTGCAGAAGCTCGTGGGCAGCACGTCGCCCATCGCGCTGGGCTGCGACACTGCCTGGCGCCGTCGCTACGTCGGCCGCACCCAGCACCCCGAAACCGACGCAGAAAAGCTGCGCGCCGACGGCCGGCGGGTCGTGCAGCTGAGCCGCACCATCGCGAGCGAGCAAGCCGATGGCGAGTTCATCGGCGTGATGAAGCTGTCGGCGGATGGGTCGCAGCAGCTGCTCGATGCCTTCGACCAGGCCGAGCGCAAGTTCGGGGCCGGTCAGTACCGC
>DATDEV010000761.1:0-6551 GCA_036522995.1 Polyangiaceae bacterium | reverse complement strand
GCTTGGGGCTTCGCTGGTCGCGAACGTGGGGCTGTTGTGGGCGTGCCGGGAGCTCTACCGACGGGAGCAGCGCGTGCGGCTGCACCCAACCTGGCCGGTGCCGGCGGCCGTGGCGCGCGTGCAAGAGCGGGCCCAGGTGCTCTTTCTCGGGGACTCGCGCATGCAAGAGTGGCCTGACTTGCCGAAGGATCGCTTCGTCACCGTCAACGCGGGCGGGGGCGGGGAGACGACCGCACAGATCCTGCTGCGCGCTGCCGCCACGCTGGACGGCGTGCGACCGGAGCTGGTCGTGCTTCAGGCCGGCGTGAACGATCTCAAGACCATCGGGGTGCTGCCCGACCAGGCCAAGGAAACGGAGGCGCAGTGCCTGGCGAACCTGAGCGCGCTGGTCGAGCTTTGCCGCGAGCGGGGTGCCCGCGTGGTGCTCGTGCCGATCTTCCCCACCTCGGCCCCGAGCTTGGCGCGGCGCCTGGTGTGGTCTCCGGAAATCGAGGCGGCTCGCCGCCGCGTCAACGCCGGGCTGCGCCAGCGCTTCGCGGGTGCTGCCGGCGTGGCCCTGCTCGACGAGCAGCTGCTGAGCGCCGACAGCGCGGCCGATTACCGCGATACCTTGCACTTTGGCCCTCAGGCTTACACCAAGCTCGAAGCAGCGACGCTGCGGGCGATCGCGGCGTTTTGAGGCCATTTCTTCAGGTCCGAGCGGCATCGACCAGCACGTCGGCGATGAGCTTGGCCCATTCGCGCTGCCCGCTTTCGTCCGCGATCAAGTCCTGACGGATCTCCAGCTCGACGTAAGGCAGGCCGCGTCGCTCGGCGTGGTGGATGACGCCGTAGTCGGTGGCCGCGCTGACGCGGTACGGTTCGTTGTCGCCCACCACCCAGCGGCCGTCATTGCGCAGTCGGTGCAGCACTTGATGCGCGAAGCGAGCGTCCGAGCCATACAGCACGCCCACGTGCATGTCGCGCTCGACGCCCAGGTAGCGGGGCGTGAAGCTATGCACGGCGACATAGACGGTGGGGACGCCGGCGTGCTCTCGCCGCGCCAGCTCCTGCTCGATGCGCGCGTGATAAGGCTCGAAGATGGCGGCGGCCCGCCGCTGGGCTTCCGCTCCCGAAACGCCCTGGTTGCCGGGAATCACGGTCGCCTCGCTCAGGGTGGCGATCGAGCTGTGCGCGTCGAGCGGCCGATTGCAATCGATCACCAGGCGCGAGTAAGTCTGGCTGATCAGAAATCCGTCGAGCGCGCTGGCCAGGAGCTTGGCCAGCTGGGCAGCGCCGATGTCCCAGGCGATATGTCGCTCCAGCTCGGCATCGTCCAGCCCCAGCTTGCCGAGGCTGGCAGGGATGAGCTGACCGGCGTGATCGCACGTGAAGAGAAACGGTGACGCGCCGCTACCCTCGAGGACGAAATACGGCGCTGGATCATCCGCCCCGAGCAGCGGCGCGGGCCGCGTCCCGAGCAGCTGCTCGTCGAGCCACTCGACCGTGCGCGTCACGAACAGCTCACGGTTCACGCGCTGAACCAGCTCGTGCCCCTCCGCCGGGAACAGCAACAGCTCGGCCGAGATGCCGCGCTGTTTTGCGGCGGCCACGGCCTGCAGCGCCTCCCCCAGCGGCACGTTGCTGTCGTTTTCGCCGTGCACGACCAGCAGCGGCGCACGCAGCTGCTCGAAATGGTGCAGCGGCGACAGGCTTCTGAGCAGCTCCGCATCGCGCTCGGGGTGGCCGTACTTCGGATACGCCGCCTGCGCTATCCACGGCTCGGTGTCGCGATAGAAGGTGGCAAAGTCGGACATGCCGCAGATGTCGACGCCGGCCCCGAACAGCTGCGGATGAAACACCAGCGCAGCCAGGGTGAGGTACCCGCCGTAAGAGCGACCGGCACAAGCCAGCGTCTCGGGAGTGGCCAGGCCGCGTTCGAACAGGTAACGCGCGCAGGCGGCCACGTCGGCGATGGCGCCCCAGCGCCGCTCGAGATTGTCGGCCTCCTGGAAGGCCCGGCCAAAGCCCGAGGAGCCGCGCACGTTGGGCGCCAGCACGCTGATGCCGCGCGCCACCAGCGCTTGAAACAGCGGACTATAGCCGGGCCGCTCCTGAGCTTCCGGGCCGCCGTGCAGATGGATCACGCAGGCGGGACGGGAGGCGCCGGGCGCGGCGCGGTAGAGCCAGCCGCTGAGCTCGAGCCCGTCTTCGCTCGTGAAGTGCTCGAGCATGGGAGCCGCGGTGGGCTGGGTCCAGCCGCTCGGCTGCGACGTGACGCGTTGCCAGCTGCCCTGCACCGTATCGAGCACGTGCGCGGCGCGCGGATGGGTGGGGCCTTCCAGGGTCATGGCCAGCCAGCGCCCATCGCCGGAAAAGCTGGCGCCGTGCGCGACTGGCTCCGGCAGCAAGAGCTCGCGCCTTTGCCCGCCGGGCAGCTCGAGCATCTCGCATTCGCTGCGGCTCGCCCGGGTCCACAGCAGCGCCGCGCTGCGACCGTCGAGCGACAGCACCAGCTGCTCGAGCTCGGCGCCGCTGCGCTCGGCGAGCAGCTCTGCCGGCTGCGGTCGGCCGTCGAGCAGCGGCACCGCGAACAGCGCGTACCTGAGCTGGGGCGTGGCGTTGCTGCGCAGGTAGATGCAGCTGCCGTCCGGCGCCAGCCGGCCCAGGTCGCTCGCAAAGCGCTCGCCGGCGTACAGCTCGGTTTCGCGGCTCTGCTCCAGGTCCAGCAGCCAGATGGTGCGCGCGCCGCGCGGACCGCGTCGCAAGAGCACGAAGCGCCCGCTGCGGTCGATGTCGAGAACGAGCGGCTGGCCGCCGCGCGCGATGCAGTGGCTTGCGCCGCTCGCAGCTTGCACCAGCTCGACCACGCCGGCGGTCGGGACCGTGGTGCGCGTCACGGCGAGCAGGCCTGCTCGGTGGGTCCATGGGCCCAGGTAGCTGGCGCCATCACGCTCGCCGGTCAGGCGCCGCAGGTCGCTGCCATCGGGCCGTACCACCCAGGCGTCGGTGCGGGGCGAGCCGCCGGGAGCCACGAGCAGCGACAGCCACGCGCCGTCGATCGACCAATGCACCTCTTGAACCGGGTCGCTGCCTGTATCGATAGCGCGCTCGCTGCCGTCGTCGCGATTACAAATCGTGACGCGGGGCCAGCCATCGCGATCGGAGACGCAGGCCAGGCGCCTGCCATCCGGCGCGAGCGATACCGACCAGGCGCTGCTGGCGGCGAGCAGTCCGGCGACGGTCATGTCGCGTGCAGCTCCTGTAGCCAGAGCTCGAGCAGGCCCGCTTGCCACAGAGCATTCACGCCCAGATTGGAGCGCAGCCCGTTCGGGTCGTCCAGCAAACGCTGGATGTAGCTCGGCTGGAAGATGCCGCGCTCGCGTGCGGCGCGGTTGCTGAGCGCCTGGCGCACGACGTCGTACAGCTCGCCCTGCAAGTGCCGGATGCCCGGTACCGGAAAATAGCCCTTGGGCCGATCGATGATCGCGGCCGGAAGCAGCGCGCGCGCCGCATCCTTCAGCACGCCTTTTCCGCCCTGCGCCAGCTTCAGCTCGGGCGGACAACCGGCGGCGAGCTCGACCAGCTCGTGATCCAGGAACGGCACGCGACCTTCCAGGCCCCAGGCCATCGTCATGTTGTCGACGCGCTTGACCGGGTCGTCCACCAGCATCACGAGCGAGTCGAGCCGCAAGGCTGCGTCGAGTGTGGTGTCGGCGCCGGGCGCCGCGAAATGCTCGGCGACGAAGCGACGGCTCACGTCGTCCTTCGCCAGCGAGTCGGGCGAGACCATCGACTGCAGCTGCTCGTGCGTCCAATCGCAGAACACCTTGGTGTAGGCCGCGAGCGCATCCGCTCTCGGCACCTGGGCGAGCGGAGGGTACCAGTCGTAACCGGCGAATACCTCGTCGGCGCCCTGTCCCGACTGCACCACCTTCACGTGCTTGACCACTTCCTGCGACAGTAGATAGAAGGCCACTGCATCGTGGCTGACCATCGGCTCGCTCATGGCACGGATGGCTGGCAGCACGGCGGGTACCAAGCGTGAATCTTCGATACGGATCTGGTGATGCTCGGTGCCAAAGGTCCGAGCGATCAGATCGGAGTACTCGAATTCGTCGCCGCTCATGCCGCCGGCCGGCTCGAAGCCGATGCTGAACGTGCGCAGTCCAGCCTGCCCGGACTGGGCCAGCAGCGCGACGATCAGGCTGGAATCCAGGCCGCCCGAGAGCAGCACCCCCGTCGGCACGTCGGCGACCATGCGCCTTTTCACCGCTCTCTTGAGCGCTCCCAGCAGCTGCTCGCGCCACGCTCCCGGCTCGAGCATTCGCTCTGGCCGCGTGAAGCTCGCCCGCCAGTAGACCTGATCGCGCTCGGTCCCATCCGCCTCGACGATGCGCAGCGTAGCCGCCGGCAGCTTGCGCACACCTTTGCAAATCGTCAGCGGCGCCGGCACGACCGAATGAAAGGACATGAAGTGATGCAGCGCAGCGGTGTCGATGGAGGTGTCGACACCGCCGCCGGCGACCAGTGCTTGCAGTGTCGAGGCGAAGCGCAGAAACCCTGGCCCCTTGCTCCAATACAGCGGCTTGATCCCGAGCCGGTCGCGCGCCATGACGAGCCGGCCGCTGTCACGCTCGGCGATCACGAACGCGAACATGCCGAAGAAGCGCGAAACGCAGTCGGGTCCCCAGCGGTGGTAGGCCTTGAGGATGACCTCGGTGTCCGAATTGGAAAAGAACCGGTAGCCGGCGTCGCTCAGCTCTTGCTTCAGCTCGCGGTAGTTGTAGATGCAGCCGTTGAACACCAAGCTCAAGCCGAGCTCGCTGTCGACCATCGGCTGCTCGCCCGCCGCGCTGAGGTCGATGATCGTCAGGCGCCGATGGCAGAGCCCGAGCGCGCCCCTCTGAAAGCTGCCGCCTGCGTCCGGGCCTCGCGGAGCTAGACTCCGCTTCATGCGCTCCAGCGCTGCCAAATCGGCTTCAGCGCCGTCGTGGCGCAACTCTCCAGCAAAACCGCACATCTGGTTACTCCTTGAGGCTCAGCGTAAGAGCCACGTGTCCTTGGCGCCGCCGCCGCGCGACGAATTGACGATCAAGCTCCCGGCCGCCGCCACGCGCGTGAGCGCGGCCGGGGCCACCACCGGCTCGCGCCCGTAGTACACGAACACCCTCAAGTCGACGTGCCGCGGCTCGAGGTGCCCCTGCTGCCAGGTCGGGTGGGTCGAGAGTGAAATCGTCGGCTGCGCGATCCAGCGGCTCGGCTGCTCTTCGATCAGCTGGCGCGCTGCGCTGAGCTCCTGGTCGGACGCACGAGGGCCGATCACCACGCCCAGCCCGCCGTAGCCGTCGACTGGCTTGACCACGAGCTCGTCCAGGTGAGCCAGGACGTGCGCACATTGCTCGGGATCTGCGCAGTGTAGCGTCTCGACCTGCTCGAGCAGCGGTCGCTCGTGAAGGTAGTAGTCGATCAGCTTGGGCACGTAGCCGTAGATCGCCTTGTCGTCGGCCACGCCGTTGCCCAGCGCGTTGGCCAGCGCCAGGTTGCCGGCCTTCACGGCGCGCAGCAGCTCCGGCCCCAGCGTGCGGCCATCCTTGCCCTTGTGCCGCCAGAGCGAGTCGTCCATGCGCAGGTAGACGACGTCGATGCGAGTGCGCGTTCTTTCGCTCACCTGGTAGAGCACGTCGCTTTCGACCAGCAAATCCGCAGGGGTGGCGAGCAGCATGCCGGCGGCTTCGGCCAGCATCTGGTGCTCGAAGAAGGCCGAATCGTGCCGGCCTTCGCTGAGCAGGAGCAGTGTCGGCGGAGCGCCGGCTGCGTGGGGCGGAGCCGATTCTTCGAGCGTGCGCCGCAGCAGCTGCGGCACTTGCTCGACGTCGAGCAGCTCGGCCAGCGTCGCGAATTCGGGGAACGTCGCGGTGAGCAGGCGACGACACTGCATCGCGTAGCCGACGCCCGACGGCACGCGCACGTTGTCTTCCAGCACCAGCCAGCGCCCATCAGCGTCGCGCACGATGTCGAAACCGCAGACTTGGGTGCGCCGCGCCCCAGGCGCTGCCGCCCGACCCGCATCGCGCAAGCCGGGTGCGGCTTCGACCAGCCAGGCCGGGATCACCCCATCGCGGACGATGGCGCGCTCGCCGTACACGTCGTTCAGGAAGGCGTCGAGCGCGCGGGCGCGTTGAGTCGTGCCGCCCTCCAGCCGGCTCCACTCTTCGCCGGTCAGGATGCGGGGCACGATGTCGAGCGGAAAGGCACGCGCTTCCTTGGCGTCGGTCGGGCGAAACAGCACGCCGGCCTCGGCGGTGCGCCGGGAGAGCTGCTCGGCCCGCGCTGCGAGCTCTGCGGGGCGAAGCTCGTTCAGCACGCCGAGCACGCTGGCGTGCGCCGGTCGCGCCGTACAATCGGCCAGAACCGCTTCGTCGAAGCCAGGCGCGCTGTAGTAGCGGCTGAGCGAGAGTGCGCCGGCGCTCTCGGTCGGCTGGTGCCGCTCGCCGCGCGTTTCAGCCAAGATCAGGTCGACCACGTCACTGAAGCGCCCACGGCGGCGCAGGGCGTCGCGCTGACGAGCT
>DATDEV010000760.1:0-2669 GCA_036522995.1 Polyangiaceae bacterium | reverse complement strand
CCAGATTTCGGGTTTTCGCGCTACCGCCTCCAAGTCGAATGCGCTTCGGTTGGGCACAAGACAAGTCGAGCACGACGCACTTGATCGCTGCCATTTTGCGCGCGGCGGGGCGGCCGGCTTTGACCGAGAGCACGCTCGGCTAAAACGGTCAGCCGCTGCAGGTGCCGCGCACGGCGCGCGACACGCGGCGATCGAGGTGACGAGCTCCGCGTTGGCGCAGGGGTGCGTGCGCAGCTGGCGCTTCGATTTGGGTGTGTTCACGAATTTGACGCGCGACCACGTGGAGGCGCACGGCTCGGGAGCACTCTTGGGCCAGCAAAGCCCAGCTGTTTCTGCATCTAGCGCCGGGGCGCACGGCCGTGCTGAACGGGTGCGACGCCGCCGCGCCCGGCGTACATCGTTGGCCAGCGCCCCCAGGTCAGGGGTGGGGGCGCCAAGCCCAGCCAGCGCTTCAAGGCCTGTCGAAGCAGCGAGACCTCCGACCCTTGATGGGACAGCCGTGACGGCTTATGACCTTGTGATGTTCGGTTCCAGCGCGAGTATTTCGACGGTGCAACCGAAAGAAGCGGAGCGCCAACGCAAACACACGGGCGTTGCGCTGCGCTGCGGCGTCCTCGTCGCGCTCGTGCTCGCCTACCGCGGCTCGTTCAGCCTGCTGCACGGTCTGATCGGCAACCCGGCCTTTCTACTGGGTCTGGGCATCTGCGTCGTAGCGGCGGCGTGGTTTGGCGTGCGCGGTGCGCTGGTCGTGATCCTCGCAGTCGTGCTCATCGATCGTGGCCACGCTCTTCGGCTTCCAGCGAGCACCGAGACTGCGCCGACCGCAGCCATCATCGCGCTACTCGTCAAGCTCGTGCTCGCCGGCGGGCTCGGGTTGGTGGTGGACTCGCGACGCCGCGCGTTCGGGCTGAACGCCGAGCTACGCCGCGAGATAGAAGCGCGGCAGCGCAGCGAAGACTCCCTGCGACGCAGCGAACGCATGCAACGCGCGCTCGTAGAAAGCCTGGGCGAGGGCGTCGGGCTCTTCGACGCGCAGGGCCGCATGGTCTTCGCGAACCAGACGCTGGCCGGCACGCTAGGTGTCGCGCCGGGCGAGCTTTCGACCAAGACCTTTCCTCAGCTCTTGACCGAAGAGAGCCGGCGGCTGCTCGCCACCACGACGCCAAGCAGCGGAGAGCGCCGCTCTTACGAAGTCGTGCTCGAACAGAACGCGAGCACGCTGCTACTGGTCACCGAGACGCGCTTCGAGCCGGATGACTCGCATGACGAGCTCACGCTGCGGGTAGTTCGCGATCTCACCGAGCACGTCGTGACCGAGCGCAGACAGCGCGATTTGGAGCGCGAGCTGCAGCGCAGCCAGGCCTTGCAAAGCTTGGCCGTCATGGCCGGCGGAGTTGCCCACGACTTCAACAACCTGCTGTGCGGCGTGGTCGGGAACGCCGAGATCGCTCGGCGCAAGGTCCCGAGCGATACGTCAGCGGTGCTGCGCTGTCTCACCGAGATCAGCACCTTCGCCGGAGAAGCCGCCCAGCTGAGCAAACAGATGCTGGCCTACGCGGGGCGACGAAGCCTGGCGGTGCAAGCGCTGGAGATCAACGCAGAGCTCTCGGCGGCGCTGCGTTTGCTGCACGCCACCGTCGAATCCAAGGCTCAACTGCTGCTCGAGCTGGCCGAGGCGCTGCCGCTGGTGAGCGCCGACCGCTTTCAGCTGCGCCAAGTGGTCACGAACCTGATCCTCAACGCGCTGGACGCGATGGAAGGCAAGCGAGGGGCCTTGACGCTGCGCACCGAATCGCTGCGCCTCGACGCACCAGGCAGCGAACGCTACGGACTCAGCCCAGGCGCCTACGTCAAAGTGACACTCAGGGACAACGGCGTCGGCATCCAACCCGAAGCACGCGAGCGCCTCTTCGAGCCGTTCTTTTCGACCAAAGGCGCCGGTCGCGGCATGGGCCTGGCCGCAGCCGCCGGCATCGTGCGAGCGCACCGCGGCTGGCTGGGCCTCGACGAGACTTCGCCGCAAGGCACCAGCTTCAGCGTCCTGCTGCCGGTCGCGCAGGCGTCCGCTCCACGCCGCTCGGGCAATCCCACGGCGGCGAGCTCCGCGTCTCTGTCTCGCAGTATTCTGCTCATCGACGACGAGCCCGCGGTGCGCCTGGTAACTGGCAGAATGCTCAGCGAGCTGGGTCATCAGGTCGTTACCGCGGACAGCGGGCGGCGCGGGCTCGAGCTGCTCGAGCAGCGGCCGGATGCCATCGACCTCGTCGTCCTCGACCTAACGATGCCCGAGCTATCCGGCGAGCAGACCCTGGAGCGGCTGCGTGCCCTGCGCAGCAACATACCGGTGGTCATCACCAGCGGCTTTCAGGCGGAAGACGCCTCGATGCTGCTCCAAAAGCCCAACGTCGTCGGCTTCCTGGACAAGCCGCACACCATGACCAGCCTCGAGATGCTGCTCGCCTCGGTCGCCCCCACGCCTCTAGCGGACGACGCAACTGGCAGTAAATTGGCCCTCTTGGCACGAAACGTCCATATCGGCTGAGGGGCAGTCGCAGCTGGTGGGGGTCGCGCAGCCGAGCTTCGGATGCGGCGGGGGGATCGGCGCCAGCGGATCCACGCAAAGCCGTGAGCAGGAGGAGCGCGAGCCCACGAAGCAGCTTCATTCCGGG
>DATDEV010000759.1:0-7810 GCA_036522995.1 Polyangiaceae bacterium | reverse complement strand
CGTCGTCTTTTGGTGTTTGGGGCTCGGTCTTGGGGGGGGTTGGGGCCCCAGCCCCGGATCTGCCCGCCGTTGCGACCTCGCGCTGCGTCAGGCGCGCTGTCCAGAGTCGGCTACTTCTGACAAGCCGGGCAGAAATGCGACGAGCGCTGAGCGATCACGATGCGCACGATCGGCGTGCGGCAGCTCGGACACGGCTCGTCCTCGCGACCGTACACCCGGCGCTCGTGTTGGTAGCCACCGTCGGAGCCGTCGGGGTTCACGTAGTCGCTGATGCTGGAGCCGCCGGTCTGGATCGAGCGCCGCATGACGCGCTGGGCGCCGGCCATGATGGACGCACACTCGGCCTGGCTCACCCGGCGCGCGCTGCGCTTGGGGCTCACGTTCGCCAAGAACAGCGCCTCGTCGGCGTAGATGTTGCCGATGCCCGCGATCACGGCTTGGTCGAGCAGCAGACTCTTGATCGGGATCTTGCGCGCGCGCGCGGCTTGGAAGAGCTGCTCGCCGGTGGCTGCCAGCGCGTCGACGCCCAGCTTGTCGAGTCGCGGATCGCTGGCTCCGTCCGCCACCAGCAGCACCTTGCCGAACTTGCGCACGTCGCGAAAAAACACGCGCGCGCCGCCGTCGGTGAACTCGAGCTGCAGGTGAGTGTGCTCGTCCGGGGTAAAGCCGCGCGGTCGCTCGCTGGCCGCAGCGCGGCGATCGGGCGCGCGCAGGAAGCGAATGCTGCTCGCGCCTTCACCGAACAGCTGTCCCGTCATACCCAGGTGGAGCAGCAGCGTGGCTCCGCTGTCCAGCCGCGCCAGCAGGTACTTGCCGTGACGCTCCAGCTTGCTCACGCGACTGCCCGGCAGCGCTTGCTGCAGGCGCTTGGGGCTGGTGAGAAAGAAGTAGCTCGGCTTGGTGGTCACCACGCGCAGGATGGTGCGCCCGAGCAGCAGCTTGGCGATGCGGCGGCGCGTGACCTCGACTTCGGGCAGCTCCGGCATCAATCCTTGCGGGCTTCGCCCGGGCTAGCCACGAAACCGGCTGGCGGCGGCAGGCCCGTGTCCTTGCGCATCAAATAGAAGAAGTCGCGGCGCTGCTTCTTGCGAATGTACTCGTCGGGCGAGTACTCGAAGCCGTTCGCCAGCGCGACGGCCACCCGCGCGTCGCCGGCGTCGCCGGGTTCGAAGGTGACGAACTTTGGGTAGCTCCAGTTGACGTCGAGCTGGGCCACGTCCACCGCGCCGGCGTGGTGCATGCCGTCGGCCAGCACGCGTGCCGAGCTGTGGTTGGTGATCGACACGAACAGCACGTCACGCGACGCGTTCAGGCCGATGGCCGAGCGGCGGATCACCGTGTCGCCGTCGAGCGTGGCGCCCCACTTCAGGCCCTTGCCGCCTTGCAGGCCGGGATGCAGCTTGTCGTGCTCCCACATGCATTCGGGAGCCTGGCGGTACCAGCGCATGCGCGGCTCGCCCTCGGCCAGCTCCTGCCAGGTGGCGATGCGCATCGAGTCGTCGTCGTAGACTGCGATGGTGCAGGCGTTTTGCTTGGGCTTGACCAGCGTGACCCCGTCGACCTTCATGCCGTAGCCGCCGTGCTCGGTCATGAAGCCGCCGTTGAAGGCGCCCAGCAGCTCCTCGGCGTGAGCGGCGGGGATCAGCGCCGTGCGCTGGTACTTCTCGCCCTCGGGCGAGTCGGCGGCGGGCTCGCGCGTGCCGGCCACGGCGTAGGCGCGCACGCGCCGCAGGTCGATCGCCACCACGAACACCTCGGCCCAAGAGCGGCCCACGTCGGGGTGCAGCAGCGTCTTGAGCATGTACGCTGGCTCGCCGGGGCGGCGCGCATCCAGCATCGGTACCCACTTGCCGTCGCCGGGCGCCGACCAAGCCTTGAGCGCCGGCCCGGGATCGCGCAGCGTGAAAGGCGGCAGCCGCGGCGCGTCGCTCGCGGCTGCGGGGGCAGGCGCTGCGCTGGGCAGTGGAGCCGGGGTCGGCACTTGCCAGTGGGCCTGCGGCTGCTCGTTCTTGCGTGTGAGCCGGTTGACCTTGTCCTCGACCGCGTACACGAAGTCCTCGAGGTGCGCGACGTTGTCGACCCCGACCACTGCGCGCAGGCTGTTGGCGACGAGCGGGCCGGCCCACTCGAAGCGGTGGACCAGCCAATAGGTCAACATCACCAGCGCCACGCCAGCGCCGCTGAGCCACAGCAAAATGCGCTTCCAGCGGCCGGGGCGCCGCGCCTTTCGCTCACCCTTCTTGGATGGGCGGACCGCTGCCGACGCCTGAACCATCCCCGGGCCATACCACAGTATAAGGGGGCAGATGCACGGCCGAAGCGCGCCCCGAAGGCTCCTGGCCCTCGCGCTTATTTTGTGCGTGCTGTCATGGCTGGGGAGCGCGCTGGGGCAAGCCAAGCTGCCCGAGCTGCGGCCCCCCGCGCCGGAGCTGAGCGGACTCATCGGCCGACCGCTAGCGCGCGTCGAGGTCGTGGTGAGCGGCTCGCGCTGGCGCGGTCGGCTGCCGGCGGTGCGCGCCGAGGTCGGGCAGCTGCTGTCGCCGGAGCTGGTGCGGCGAAGCCTGGACGAGCTGCTGGAGTCGGGCAAGGTCGCGACGGCCAGCGCCGAGGTGGAGGCCGACGGCGACGGGGTGCTGCTGCGCTTTCGCCTCACGCCTCGACGCGTCATCGCCGACGTCCAGGTGACGGGCGGCGTGCTGCCGGAGGACGTGCTGCTGCGCGCAGCGTCCGCGCAAGTCGGCAAGGAGCTGGTGGAGGAGGACCTCGCGCGCATCGAGCAGAGCCTGCGCAAAGAGCATGCACGGCGCGGCTTTCCGAACGCACGCGCGCAGGTTACCGCCATCGATACCGACGATCCGCTGCGCATCGCGCTGCGCATCGATCTCGTGCCCGGGCCGCCTCAGCTCATCGCCGAACGGCGCTTTTTCGCCTGGCCCGACCCCAACGAGCCGGTGTTGAAGTCGCTGCTCCGACAGTACCAGGTGGACCGCGGCGATCGCGCCGACTCGGAGCAGCTCGAGGCAGCCGATCGGCAGTTCGAGTCGCTGCTCCGGACGCGCGGCTTTCATCGGGCGACGGTCGCTCACGCGCTCAAGCTCGACGCGCGCGGTCAGCTGCTGCTGGCGGTCAACCTGCGAGCCGATCAGCGCATCCGCATTTCGTTCGAAGGCAATCGCCTGTTCGACGGCGACGAGCTGATGGCGGTGCTGGCGCTGGAGGACAGCGACGACCGCTCGCCCGAGACCCTGACCGAACGGCTGCGTCAACATTACGTCACGCGCGGCCGGCTCGACGTGCAGATCACCAGCGCGCTGCGCACGCAACCCGGCTCGCCGGTGAGCGACCTGGTGTTCTCGCTGCGTGAGGGTGATCCGCTGCGCGTCAAGAGTCGCAGCTACCCTTGCCTGACGAACATCGCGCCCTCGGCGGTCGACGCGGAGATCGATAGCTTCCTGGCCGAGCTACCGGGCGGTGAGCTGCTCGGGCCCGTCGACTCGCGCGTGAGCGACCCGCTGTTCGGGCCGACGCAGGGCGGGGGCGAGCGCCACGCGCCGCGCGACTTCAACCCGTACAGCTACTTCGTGCCGGACGTTTACGATAAGGCCATCGAGCACCTGCGCGATCTGTATCGCTCGGAGGGCTACCTTTCGGCCAGCGTCGGCCCGCTGGTGCTGGTGCGGCCCAGTTGCTCGCGGCGCTCGCCCGCCGGGCAGTGCATTGCCGAGCGCGCCATCGCCCGGCCCACACTCAGCTGCAGCTACGACGAAATTGGCGTCCCGACCGAGCTGCCGCTGCCGGACAGCGCGCTCAGCTGCGTGCCCGATCCCAAGCGCGGCAAGCATTGCGCCAAGGAAGCGTCCCTGTACCTGCCGATCCGACTCGGGCCCCAGACCTTCCTGCATGACGTGTCCTTCGAAGGCAATCGCGCGCTGGTCGAGAAGCGTCTGTTCTCGGCCTCGGCGCTGGAGCTCGGCGCGCCCCTGAACCAGGCCGAGCTGGAGCGGGCGCGGCGCAGCATCCTCGACGAGTACGCCGAAGAGGGTTTCGCGTTCGCCGACGCGGAGGTCGAGCTCGACCTTTCCCCCGACCACACCCGCGGCCGCGCGCGCTTCGTGATCAGCGAGCGTGAGCGGGTGCGAGTGTCGCGGATCGTGATCCGCGGCGCCGAGGCCACGAGCGAACGCCTGATTCGCAGCCGCGTGGCGCTCCAGCCGGGTGGCATCTATCGGCGCAGCCTGGTGCGGCGCACCGAGGAGCGGCTAGCGACGCTGGGGGTGTTCGGCAGCGTCAGCGTCGGCTTCGAGGATCCGTACGTCCCTGCGCGCGAGAAGGTCGTGATCGTCACGGTCGAAGAGCGCATGGCGCAGTACGTCGACGTGCGACCCGGCGTCAGCAGTGGCGAGGGTTTTCGCATCTCGTTCGAGTACGGCCACCGCAACCTGGGCGGTGAGGCGATCCAGTTCACGCTGCGCTCGCAGCTCAACTTCTTGCCCCAAGTGTTCATCCTGGAGGAAGACGTGCGCGCCAAGCACGAGGCCGCCGAAACGCGCTTCGGTCGCCACAACTCGGCCAGCGTCGAGTTTCCGGAGATCGGGCTGGGGCCGCTGTTTCGCCTGAACATCGAGGCCATCGACGTGCGGGACAACGCGCGCGACTACAGCCAGGTCAAGGACGCCCTGCTGCCGTCGCTGATCTTCCGACCGGAGCGCCGGCTGTCGGCGCAGATCGGGCCCTCCTTCGAGCTCAACACCGCCACCATCCTGGGCGACACCGGTGGGCTCGAGAACTACATCCGCGACAGCGGGCAGCTGACGACCTTTCGCGTGCCAGAAGGCACCACCTTCGTCATCGCGCAGCGCGTGGCGGCCAGCTGGGACCAGCGCGACGTGCCGCTGGATGCGACGCGCGGTTTTCTGATCACCGGCTCGATCGAGCACGTACACGCCAAGCCGGTCGGTGACACGGCGGACGAGGCGGCGGCCAGCGGCGGCACCGGGCCATTCGACCCAGTGGTCAGTGACTTCATGCAGTACACGTCGCGCATCGCGGGTTACATTCCGCTCAGTAAGCGAGGCCTGGCGCTGGCGCTGTCATTTCGCTGGGGGCTCAACAGTCAGCTGATCGAGCGCTCGCACACCTACCCCGATCGCCTGTTCTTCATGGGCGGCGTGGACACCATGCGCGGCTTCACTCAGGACTCGCTGATTCCCGAGGACCTCGCGCAGCAGCTGCTCGACTCGAGCGCGCTGGCGGTGTCCGATCCGGGTGACAACGAGATGCTCACGGTCGATCGCATCCTGATCCGTGGCGGCGACGTCTTCGTCAATCCGCGCGCCGAACTGCGCATCCCCATCAGCGGCAGCGTTCAAACCGCGCTGTTCCTGGACGCGGGCAACCTGTGGAGCACGCCGCGCGCCTTCCACGAGCAGACCTTTCGCCTGCGCTACGCGATCGGCACTGGCGTGCGCATCTCCACCCCGGTAGGGCCGCTCGTATTCGACTACGGCTTCAATCTGGAGCGCGTGCTCGACCAGCTCGATTCCAGCCGCACTCGCCAGCGCTACTGGGAGTCCCTGGGCGCCTTCCACTTCAGCATCGGCCTGTTCTAGCGCCCATAAAACGCCCCGCGCGGGCCCACCAACCATCGAAGCGTGGGCCCAGGGCCCCACCCGAGCGAGAGCCGGAGCTCGGGTCCCGACGGGCAATGAGGCGCTGTCTCAATTTAGGACGACCGTGGAGGCGAAAGAAGAAGAAACTCGGACTGTTGGGCTAATGCCGACCGGCGGCGGGCCGTTCACGAAGCAGGGCTTGAAAGGAATGTCACTGGCGAGCAGCAGGCCACCTCCGGCGGATCTTCAGCGACCGGTCTCGAGCTCGGGGCTCAAGCCTTCCTCGGTGCGCGACCTCACCACCGCTGACCTCGACGTGGTGTTTCAGCCCATCGTCGATCTGCGCACCGGCCTCACCTTCGCCAACGAAGCGTTGACGCGCTGCAAGTGGCCGGAGTTGAAGAACCCGTTGGTGCTGTTCCAGCAGGCCGAGGCAGAGCGAGCTTGTGGACATCTTGGGCGCAAGATTCGCGAGGTCGCGTTCAGCCGCTGCCCCGACGTGCCGCTGTTCGTGAACTTGCACCCGCACGAGCTCAGCGACGGCTGGCTGGTGCGCCCCGACGATCCGCTGTTCTTCCACGATCGCGCCGTGTACCTGGAGATCACCGAGTCGGCAGCCTTCAATTACTTCGGCATGTGCGCCGGCGTGTTGAAGGAGATTTGTTCGCGTGGCGGCGCGTTCCTGGTCGTCGACGACCTGGGAGCGGGGCACTCCAACCTCAAGCGCATCGTCGATCTGGAGCCGCACGTCGTGAAGCTCGATTTGGCTCTGGTGCGCGGGATCGAGAAGAGCCGCCGCCAGCAGATCCTGGTGCGCCAGGTGGTGTCCTTGTGCCACGAGCTGGGCGCCAAGGTGGTGGCCGAAGGCATCGAGACGGAAGACGAGCTGCGGGCGGTGCTGGACACCGGCGCGCACTATGGCCAGGGCTACCTGTTCGCCAAGCCAGCCTTTCCGGTCCCGGTGGCCTATTGGCCGCTGCTGGGCAAAGCCTCGACGGCAGCGCAATAGTCTGTCTCGTGGGTCGTTGGGGCCCCAGCCCCTACGACAGCGGGCTGTTCAAGCATTGATGTAGCGCACGATCAGCTCGGTGAGCTCGGCGACGAGCGTCGCATCGTCGACGCCAGCGGGTGATTCCAGCAGGTAGGACAGCATCACCGCGCGTACCGACTGGTACATCACGAACGCGCTCGCCTCCAGGTTGGTGTGGCGCAGTCGCGGACTGGCCAGAATCAAGAACGCCTTGACCAGCGCCACGCTGCGCATGTCGAAGGCCAGCACGCGCTCGCGGGGCGAAAAGCGCAGCCCCTCGACCGCCAGCACGCGATGCAGCGCCGGCGCACCTCGGTACAGCTCGAGCAGCGCCTCGATCACCGCGCGCGCCACGTCGCGGTCGGAGGCGCCGCCATGATTGGCGAGCACGCGCTCCAGCATGGCGTTGGCGCGCTCGAGCTCGCGATCCTGCAAGGCGTCGACGATCGCGTCGCGGTGCGCGAAGTATTGGTACAGCGTGCCGACGCTCACGCCGGCGACCTCGGCGACGCGCGACGTCGTCAGCGCGTCTAAACCCTCCTGATCCAAAACCCGAATCGCTGCGTCGAGAATCACGCTCACGGTTGCGCGTGAACGCAGCTGTTGCGGCTGATTTCTGGGTGTTCGCAGTACCGCGCGGCGAGTCATCGGAAACCCGAAACGAATGCGAATTGTAAAGCCGTGCTCGACAGCCCACGATCAACGGCGTTCGCGATCATTGCGAGCAAGCTAACACGGATCAAAAAACATGACGCTGCCTCGTTGGAAGTTGGGGCTGCGCCCCCAACTTCGCTTTGTCGAAGACAGACGCACACTCGTCTGCGCGGGCGTACTGCTACCGCTAGGGCCTGCGCTCGCGCTATGGAGACCCAGCCTCTTGCCTTGGCTGCTGCCTCTGCTGCTGTACTGTTCGTATCTTTCCGGAGTGCTCACGCACAACCACAACCACTGTCCGGTGTTCGTGTCGCGGCGCGCCAACCTGATCTATGGCGCCTGGCTGTCGTTCTTTTTCGGCTTTCCTGGCTTTGCCTGGATTCCGACCCACAACCAGAATCACCACCGTTACCTGAACGGGCCGGGTGACGTATCCAGCACCGCCCGGCACGCCGGGCCAGAACCCGGCGACGACACCTGGCTCAGCGCGCTCAGCTACCCGCTCGTGTGTGCCCGT
>DATDEV010000758.1:0-15155 GCA_036522995.1 Polyangiaceae bacterium | reverse complement strand
ACGCAAGTGCACGAATAGATCAAGCAGGCTGCGCATTTTCGGGTCGCCGGAGTCTGCGCTCATACTCGTACGGCCAGCCGCCATCGTCTAGGGAGTGTCCCTGAATTGGATTGCTCTCGCGTGCCCGTAAACGTGCCCGTGCCCGTGGCCGTGCCCGTGCCCGACGGTCCGTAAGGCGTCGTAGGGCCCGTTTGTTTTGGGAGACCGAGGTTTGTGGCGCGGGCCCCCTCCGGGCTCGCGCATGGCCCGCGCGCGCCGCGCCCAGCTGGGCGCGCAGAGCGAGCCCAGCTGCTGTGGTCGCAGGCTTTCTGGGGCTTGCGGAGCGTCGGGCACGGGCACGGGCACGGGCACGTTTACGGGGAGAGCAGCAATTCTGGGACACGCCCTAGGCCCAGCAAGTCGCAGATGCGACACGTCTAAGGCGCGGGCGCGCCGTGGCCGGGGCCGATGATCTTGGGCCAGGCGGCCATGGCGCTCCAGCCGGGGTGCACGTGCGGCGGGTGGTGGCATTCGGAGGCGCAGAAGCTGGGCGAGGGCTTGCTGATCAGAGCTTTGTCCTCCGGCTTGTTGACGTGCTTGGAGCCGGGGCCATGACACACCTCGCACTGCACGTCGGTCAGCTTGTCGACGTGTGTGACCGTGGTGCCGCCGGCCTTCCCGTAGCCAGTGACGTGGCAACCGACGCAGTCGAGGTTGAACTCCTTGTGCTGGCTGGAGAGCGTGGCGTAGGCGCTGGCGTGCGCCGTTTGGTTCCAAAACGCGCGCTGCGACTTGTGGCAGCCGCTGCAGGCTTCGACGCCAACGTAGCTCGCGGCGCCCGGCGCCGGCGGCGTCGGCGCCAGGTCCTTGAACGCTTCCTTGTTGTGATCGTTCACGCGTCGGTAGTAAGCGGCGATGTGCTGCGAGACGGCGGCGTCCGAGCCGAGCTTTTCCTTCACCTCCACCGCTTGAAAGCGAAAGAAGCTGCCCTGCGTCGGGGGCTTGGCCTCGGGCAGGTTGGCGAGCTCGGCTTCCAGGCTCTTCTTGTCCGCTTGCAGCGCCTGCAGATCCGCGGGCGCGCCGCCCTGCTCGAGGCGCGCGGTGATCTCGCGCAGCCGGCGGCCGATCTCCAGCTTGCGCTCGGTCGTCTCGAGGCCGCTGCCGTCGGCGAAGTCGAAGGATTGACCGCGCACGTACAGGTCGACGACGCCCAGCGACTGCAAATGGTTGGGCATTTCCACGACCAGCGTCTTGCCGATCAGGGTCGGCGATTGCGGCGGATCGTTGCTCTCGCCTTCGTCGAAAGCCTTGCCCAGGATCGCGACCTCGAAGCCAGGCTCCGCTTCCAGCAGCCGCAGCGCTTCGCCGCGCGGCATGGCGGCGAGCAGGATTTCGAGCTGGGCGCCCGAGCTGCGCAACGACGCCAGCGCGGCCTTGGCTGCCGCGGCGGCCTCGGACGCCTGAACGTCCGCGGGCAGCTTGCCGTTGACGAGCGGTGACGACAGCCCCACGAGCCCCACCTTCATGCCCGACACTTCCAGCAGCTTGGTGGCTTGCACGGGGGCTCCGCTGACGTTGGCCGCCAGCAGGCTGGCGCCCGAGCGCGTCGCCAGCCGCTCCAGTGCTGGCGTGCCGAGCAGCCAGTCGTTGGCGCCGGGAGCCCAGGCGCTGAGGCGTAGCGTTTTGAAGGAGTCGGCCAGCGCGTCTGCCTTGAAGGCAGCCTGCGCCTCTCGCGCCGGATCCGGGCGCGCGTTCATGAACAGCATCGGTCCGGCGCCGAGCACGAGCGCGCTCGGCGCCGCGCTGGCTTGCGCGCCGATGTAGGCGGCCGCGTGGTCGGCGCCGCCCAGCATGTCCTTCACGCAGCCGCACGGCTCGATGGCGCCGGCTACGCTCGACATGACGTAGAGGCGCAGCGACGGAGCGCCCGGGCTAACGCTGCTGGGCTCGGAGCCACACTTGCAGCCCGCAGCCGCACAGCTGGCCGAAATCGCGAGACCTACCAAAAGCGCCACAGACGATGCGCGAAACACTGGCGATTTATAGCGCGGGTCGGCCGCTTTTTCTGCTGGCAAACCGGCCCTTACTGAAGCGCCCTCATTTCAGCGCTCCGCGGCCTTGTTTTCGCCTGCATAATGCTGCTGTCGTGCCGGAGGACAGCAAGGCCAAAGCGCCCCAGCCTTTCGGGCCATTCGTGCTCGAGAAGCGCATCGCCGTGGGAGGCAGCGCCGAGGTGTTCCTGGCGCGTCCCAAGATTGGCACGAACCCGGCGCCGCATCTGGTGGTCAAGCGCCTGCTGCGCTCGGTGCGCGAGGGCGGCGAGTTCGACGCGCTCGAGCGCGAAGCCGAGCTGCATCGCGCGGTCACCCATCCCAACGTGGTCGACGTGTACGGCGCTGGCATGGTCGGCGATGAGCCGTACCTGGCGCTCGAGTACGTGGACGGCGTGGACCTGTATCGGCTGCTGCGCCGCGCCGAGTCCGAACAGCGGCGCTTTCCGCCGGCGCTGGCCGCGCACATCGCGCGCGAGGTAGCCGAAGCGCTCACGGCCGTGCACGGCGCGCGCGACAGCGAGGGTAACGGGCTCCACATCGTGCATCGCGACGTGACACCGTCGAACATCCTACTGTCCACGGACGGTTCGGTGAAGCTGGGTGATTTCGGCATCGCGCGCTTCGAGCATCGGCTCAAGCCGACGCAGGTCAGCGGCGGCGGCCTGAAGGGCAAGTTCGGCTACCTCTCGCCCGAGCAAGTCGCCGGTGAACCGTCGGATCACCGGGCAGATCTGTTCGCGCTCACCGCCGTGTTCGGCGAGATGCTGATCGGCGAGCGGGTTTTTCCGGGCAGCGGGCAGCTCGCGGTGCTGCTGGCGATCCGCGACGTGAACATCGAGCCGCTGCGCCGTGCCAGCGCCACGCTGCCGCCGGGCGTGCTGGCGGTGTGCGAGCGCGGGCTGGCGCGGGACCCCGACGATCGCTACGCCGACGCGGCCGAGCTGGCTCAGGCCTTCGGCGCCTTCGAGAAGCCGTCGCGCGACGAGCTGAAGGCGATGCTCGCCGAGTGGGTGCTGTGGGCCAAGGACTCGAGCGAGCTGGTCAAGCGTATCGAGGGGCAAATTCGCGACTCGGTACAGCGCATGCAGGCGGTGCGCACGCGCAGCAGCGGCTCGATGCAAGCCGTAACTGGCGTGGCGACCACGACCGGCTCGGTGGCGGTCAAGCGGCCCGACGTGAGCGTGGTGACGGAGTCGGGCTCGCGCGTGCGGCGCACCGACGGCACCGTGCTGGAGCAGGTCACGTTCGCGAAGTTGATCGAGATGATCGCGACCGGCGACCTGGGCGGAGACGACGAGGTGGCGCTGATAGGCAGCGATTTCCGGCCTATCCGCGACATCAACGAGCTGGCGCGGCACCTGCTGCCGTCGACCACCGCCACCACCAGCCGCATTTTCGAGCCGGGCGTGCCGGACTATCAAGCGCTGCTGCGCGATACCTCCATGCTCGAGGTGCTCGCCCACATGCGCCAGAAGGGCGAAACCGGCGCGCTGTTCGTCGAGCGCGCGCGCAGCATGGGCGCTTCCGTGCGCAAGGAGCTGTACCTGAGCGATGGGCGCCTACTGCACGTGGCCTCCTCCGATCGCGAGGAGCTGCTGGGCGAGTACTTGGTGCGGCGCGGGCGGCTGTCGCGTGAGCAGCTCGACGCGGCGCTCGGCTCGCTGCAGCGCTTCGGCGGCCGCCTCGGTGACACCTTGATCGGCCTCGGCCTGGTCAACGCGGTCGACGTGTTTCGGGCGATCCGCGATCAGGGTCGCGACCGGGTCGCGGCCTTGATCACCTGGGAAGAAGGCATGGTCACCTTCTATCGCGGCACGGCGCCGACGCGCGTCGAGTTCCCGCTCGACCTCGATCTGTCGAGCCCGATGATGGCCGGCACCATCTTGCGCTCCAAGGGTGAGCCGCGTTCGCTGTTGCCGGCCGCCGACCAGCTGGTCGTACCCGGGCCGCGCTTCGATGCGGCCAAGCTGCCGCGCGAACGCGGCTCGGCGCCCGCCTCGCTGCAGTTCGTGGTCACGTTCCTGTCCGAGCGCCTGCGTGTCGACGCCGCGCTCGAGCGCATCACCGACTACCGCCCGGGCCGCGACGCTCGCGCCGTCAGTCACAAAGAAGCCGCCGCCGCCCTGCTCGTGGCCGCCTTGCTCGGCTGGGCCGCTTGGGCCTGACGCTCGGCAGTGTCTCCGTTACGGCACGGAAACGAACGGGATGATCGTCTTTAGATCCTCGTCGTTGAAGCGCAGCATGCCACCGACGAAGTAATCGCGACGCGAGTTGCTGAGCAGGTCTTCGACGCCGCCGAGCAGCCAGAGCCGGTTGATGAACTCGTAGCCAAGCGAGATGCGCCAGCGCGGCAGCACCACCTCGCCGAAACCATACAGATCCTGACGCAGCTCGAAGCGATCCTCGAACAAGAGCACGTCGAGCCCCAGGCCGCCGGTCGACTCCTTGATGCCGAAACGCCCCGTGAAAGGCCCAAAGCTCTGCGCGAACATCAGCGAAAAACGCAGCGAGTTGGTGGTGACGGTGCGCACCTCGCGGTAGTGCGGCGGGTCGTTCGGGTTGGTGCTGTCGACGTCGATCTGCTCGTAGCGGGTCAAGCCCTTGGGGTCGTTGACCACCTCCAGCATGTAGTACTTGTCTTCACGCGGTTGGAGCCGCACCTCGACGTAGCTCTTCACGCTGCTGGCGAGGAACATGTAGTCGGTGCGTAGGCTGACGATGGTCTGGAGCCGCGACACGCCACCCAAAAAGTCGCCCACGTTCTCGACCGCGCCTTCGACCTCGTTGATCAGCTTTTCGTCCTTGGTCAGGCGCCCCAAGGTGCCCTCGCCGCGGTCGATTCGCCCGGTCACCTCGTCGATGTTCTTGAGTGCGTTCTCGAGGTTCTGGCTGGCGCGGTCGACGCGCTCGACGATCTGGCGCACCTCGCCCGGCTCGCCAGCCTTGGCGCCGCCGTCCTTGCTCATCAGCTCGCGCACCTCGCGCGTGGTCTCGCGCACGTTCTCGAGAATGAGAGCAATCTCGGGCGCGCTGTTGGCCGAGATCTGTTGGGTGTTCACGACGATTTCGTGAATCGCGGCCCGGTTCTCGCGCACGGTCTGGTTCAGCGCCTCGGTCACCTGCGCCAGGTTGGCGAGCGTCTTCTGGATGTCGGCTTGGCCCTGCTCGCTACCCACGGACTTGGCCAGCGCCTCGGACACGGTCTTCACGTCCCTGGCGATGTCCGCCATTTGCCGCATCAGGTCGTCGGGGGTCTGCGCCTCGGTCACCACCCGAATCTCGTCACCATCCTTGAGCGTGCGCCTGCCCTCGGTGCCCGGCGTGATCTTGAGCTGGAACTCACCGAGTAGGCTGGAAGCCACCTTCGCCACCGACGCGTCGTCGTACAGCGGCACGCTCTTGTTCATCGCGATGTCGATGCGCGCCAGGTCGCGGTCGAGCTTGACGCTGGTGACCCGCCCCACCGGGATGCCCGCGATGCGTACCTGCGACAGCTTGGCGATGCCGCTGGCGTCCTTCATGCGAGCAAAGACCGCGTACGTCTCGCCGCCGTCGCCGGACTTGTTCACGTAGCGGTAGATATAGATAGCGGCGATCACCAGCACGACGGCAAAAGCGCCGACCTTTGCGGCATGGGTGATGCGACCGGCCATACGGCGATGTTCGACTGATGGAGCCCGAGGCTACCAAGACCAAGAACTGGAACGAGTGCGAGAACAGTCGGGAGGGTAGACGCCATGACCTGAGGGAGCAACGTCCCCAGGCTCTAAACGTGCTACAAAAGGTCCATGGGCCGGCCTTTGCCTAGCGCGAGGGTGAGGGCGAGCGTCTCGCGAGGACGAGCCTCTCGCGCGGCGCTGGCGCTGTCTCTCGCCGCCCCCTGCCCTGTGCTTGCGCTTGCGTTCGGCTGTAGCGCGGCACCAGCGAGGCCAAATGCGGCACGCCCGCTCACCACGGCGACGACCGCGAGCCACGACGGCGAGGTATTCAGCTTCCCGGAAACGGTGGCCTCCCCGCGTGGGCTCGGCCAGGTCCCGGTCGAGCTCGCTCCCTTTCTCGCTCAATGCAAGCTCGGCGACGCGGCGCTTGCGCGAGTGGCCGAGCGCTTCGCCCGGCGAAAGAGCGAAGGGCAGGCTGGGCTCGATGTGTCGGAGATCAGCTTCGCGCTGCGCGCCGAGGGGTCACCCTACGTGTGGCCGCGGACCTGGACGCTGGCAGGCAGCGCGCTGGCGAGCGCGAGCGCGCAGGAGCGCATGCGCGGCTGGCTCGATGGCTGGAGCGACGGCGGAGAGCGTCGCTGCGGCGTCGCTCTGGTAGAGACGCCCGAGCAAAGCGTGCTGACTGCGGTGGCCGTCGATGCGCTCGCCGATCTCGAGCCGCTGCCAGTGCGGGTCGCCAGCGGCAACTGGGTCGACGTGAACGCTCGTTTGCTGGTCCCGGCCAGCGATGCCAAGGTGATCGTGCTCGGCCCCAGCGGGGCGCCCCACGGCGTCCCCACGTCGTTCGACGGGCGCTCGGCCCGCGCGCGCTTTCGGGCCGATCGCTCCGGCCCCTTCCTGGTGCAGCTGCTCGCGAACGTGGACGGCGGGCCACGGCCGGTGCTCGAAGTCAGCGTGTATGCTGACGTGCGCCCACCCACCACCTTCCTCGGCGACGCCGCACCCGGCGAAGCGAGCGGCGGCGAGCACGGCGATCTCGCCGAGGCCTTACTGGCGATGCTCAACGCTGCGCGCCAGACCGAGCAAAGCCCGCCCTTGATGCGCGAAGCGGCGCTCGACGCCGTCGCACAGCGCCACGCCGAGGGCATGCGCCGGCTGAAGCGCGTCGCCCATGACACCGGCGACGGGTTACCTCCCGCGCGAGTCGAGGCGGCGGGCATCCATGTGCTCGCTTCCGGCGAGAACGTGGCGCACGCGCTGGACGTGAAGCGAGCACACCGAGCTCTCTGGGCCAGCCCGTCCCACCGCGAAAACCTGCTGCTGGCTCGCTTCAACCGAGTCGGCATCGGTATCGCACCCGACCCCGACGGTTCGATCTGGGTGTGCGAGGTGTTCGCCGATTCGCGCGGCCCCGAACCGGACTGACCGAGCGGCCGGGCAGCAAGCGACAGCTAGCCGAGCAGGTCAGCGCCGCCCTGCGCCAAATAAGCGAAAACGCGCTTCAATTGCCGTGGGGGCCAGGCTACTTTCCGTCGTCGTGCAGTCTTATCGGGAACAGGCTCGGCGCGTTCGTGGTCATTCTGCCATTACACGCGGGGCGCGCGCCCTGGTGGGGCTCGCCCTGGGCGCAGCTACCTTGCTCGTCGGCACCGCCGACGCCAAGGCGCAGGCCAGCTACTTCTACCTGGACCGCGCGCAGATCTCCGGAGCCCCCGACGACGGTTTCATGGTCTGGCGCCCACAGGGCGCGGCCGAAGACCGCATCTACTTCAACGCCGCGCTCGGCTACTCGCACAACCCACTGCGCAGCGGCACCGTCACCGACGACCCGTCGATCCAGAATCACATCGACAATCCGGTGCAGGGACAGTTCATCACCTACCTGTCCGGTGGTACCCAAATCCTCAAGCGTCTGACGTTCAGCCTGACGTTGCCGATCAGTCTGTTCACCATCTATGGGGATGATCCGCAAAGCGAGAGCGTCGGCGCCGGCGGTATCGGCGACACGCCGGTGGCGATCAGCGATCTGCGCCTCGACGCGCGGGTGAAGACCTGGGAAACCGACGATGAGTGGCTCAAGTTCGGTCTGGGCGGGGCGCTCTTCGTCCCCACCGGCAACGAAAACGCCTTCGCCAGCGACGGCTCGGCCAGCGGCTACCTGTACGTGGCGAGCGAGCTCGATTTCGACAAGTTCTATCTGAGCGGCAATCTCGGCCCCCATTTTCGCCCGCAAGGCAGCATCGGCGGCACGCAGGGCGACCTGTACTTGGGCTCGGATCTCCGCTGGGCGTTCGGCGCCTACCTGCCGCTACGCGAAGGGCGCATCCGCTTGGGTGGCGAGCTCTGGGGCACCACCGGCATCGGCGGCGTGGGGCCCGACGACGAGAGCGCCTTCTTCGCCGGCAAGAACACGACGCTCGAGTGGCTCGCTCAGGGCCGCTTCGCGCTCGATCAGAAGCAGCGCATGTACGCGCAGGCCGGCGTCGGCACGCGGCTCAGCACCGGTTACGGCGCGGCCGATTTCCGGATGCTGGCCTCGTTCGGCATGTACACGAACATCACGGATTTGAAGGGCAAATCACCGCCCAAGAAGATCCGCATCAAGCCCGACGTCGACGACTACGATCGCGACACCGACGGCGATGGCTACCCCGACTCGGTCGACAACTGCCCGACCGAGAAGGAGGACGGCAAGCCTCCGGCCTCGACCGACGGTTGTCCCGGCAACTCGGACCGCGACGGCGACGGCATCCCCGACATCGATGATCAGTGCCCGGACAAGGCCGAGGACAAGGACAAGGTTCAGGACGAGGACGGCTGCCCCGAGGACGACGCCGACAGCGACGGCATCCCGGACGTGCAGGACAAATGCCCGACCGAGCCTGGCAAGCGCTCACCGATCGCGGAGAAGTTCGGCTGCCCGAGCCTGATCGAGATGGGCAGCGACGGCAGCGTGCAGCTGCTCAAGCCGATCGAGTTCGACAATGGTCGCGCGACGATCAAGGCGGTCAGCTTCCCGATTCTCGACGACGTGCTCGCCCTGCTGAAGAGCCGTCCCTCGATGCGCCTCGGCGTCTACGGCCACACCGACAGCAAGGGCACGCCGGCGGGCAACTTGAAGCTCAGCAAGGACCGCGCAATGTCGGTGCGCAAGTACCTCGAAGGCAAGGGCATCTCTGTCAACCGAATGGAGTCGGAAGGCTTCGGTCAAACCAAGCCGATCGCTCCCAACGACACCGACGACGGCCGCACCAAGAACCGCCGCGTCGAGTTCAAGATCCTCAGCGGCGCCGACGACTGAGCGTCGAAACGAAACGAGCGCGGCGACCTAGGATCGTCCGCGCTCGAGCGAGATCGAGGCTGAGCCGGGGCCAGCCTCGACAGCGTTCGCTTACTTGCTGTGGGGAGGCATCTTCGCCTCCTTGAAAATGACGTGCTCGCGCTTGACGGGATCGTACTTCTTGATCTCGAGCTTATTCGTCTGAGTGCGCTTGTTCTTCGTCGTGTAGTAGGCAAAGCCCGTACCGGCCGACGAAACGAGGCGAATGTTCTCTCGCATGAGGAGGGGGCAATTATCACGCCCCCCGGGGCTAGGCAAGGTCGAGAACGCGAAAAGACGCCGCCAATTGCCGAATTTTCGCCCTGGGGCTTGACGAAGCCCCCTCCGCGTGGCTTTGTTCCGCCCCCGCACGCAGGAAGTCCCATGAAGCGCACGTACCAGCCCCACAATATCAGCCGAATCCGCACGCACGGCTTCCGTAAGCGCATCAGCACCAAGGGTGGCAACAACGTGCTGAAGAACCGTCGCCGCAAGGGTCGCTGGCGCCTGACGGTTTCCACCTACCAGAAGTAGTGAACGGCGCCGCTCGGCCCGTTCAGCGCTCGTCACCGAGCCGGCTGAACCGCGTTCGCAAGCGCGCCGAGTTCCTGGTGATCCAGTCCGAGGGAGCGCGCGTCAACGGCGACTGCCTCGTGTTCATCGTGCAGCCGCGCAGCGAGGGTCCCGTGCGGCTGGGCATCACCGCGTCCCGCAAGATCGGTGGCGCGGTGCAGCGGAATCGAGCGCGGAGGCTCATTCGTGAAGCTTTCCGCGCAGTTTTCGCCGAGCTGCAGCTGGCGCTCGACATCGTCGTCATCGTGCGCCGGCCCCTCGGTGAACGAAAGCTGAGCGACATCCTCGCCGAGTGGCAGCGCGCCCTGCCCCGCATCCGTCGCGTCGCCAAGCCTTGAGCTATGGTGGGGCATGGTCGCGCGGCTGCTGATGGCCCTGATCCGCGTCTACCAGCGGTACTGCTCGCCGCTGCTGGGTCCGACCTGTCGCTTTCACCCGAGCTGCTCGCACTACGGGCACGAGTGCCTGCGCATCCATGGAGCGGCCCGGGGCAGTTACCTCACGCTCAGGCGAATTCTCCGCTGCCACCCCTTCAACCCGGGCGGCTATGACCCCCCCCCACCCAAAATCGCTTCGGGGATGTGACCGACCAGCACCCCGTGCTAGACCCGCCGTCCAATCTCGCGCCCGCGCAGGCTAATGCGGCGGGTATCCCCCCAAAAAACGTAACTCATGGAACGCGGCAATCTCCTGCGCTGGTTGCTCCTCGGCGTCGGTATCTTCCTGCTGATCTCGGTCGGCAAAAATCTGTTCGGCGGCGGCGGCGACCAGCAGGCCAAGGTCCAGCCCGTGGCGGTCGAGCAGCCCGTCGTCGCCCAGGCCAACAGCCGTGCGCCCGAGCAGCTCTGCGATCTGTGGGGCGAGCGCTTTCACGCCCAGCTGACGACTCGCGGGGCCTCGCTCAAGCACTACAAGCTGACCACGTCCAAGTATCGCAAGGACGGTAAACAGATCGCGATCACCACCACCCCCGATCAGGAGCTGTACCAGCAGCTGCGGTTCGGCTTTTCGAATCGCCTGGGCCAGAGCCCCGACCGCCAGGTGGATCCCGACCTGATGGATTGGAAGCTGGTCACGGCCGACGGCAAGAGCTGCGAGTTCGTCTACCAGGACGACAAAGTCGAGCTGACCAAGACCATCCGCTCGGCAACGCGTCCCTACGAGCTCGACGTCGTCGCCACGGTGACCAACCGCGCCAGCCGTCCGTTGAAGCACCAGGTCACGGTGCACAGCGACGCCTGGCGCGCGCACCACGAGGTCACGGCTGGCATGTTCCAGGTCAGCCCGCTGATCACGCGGGTCGAGTGCGTGGGCGCCGATGGCCAAACGCAGCGCCTGACCAACGCCGAGTTCGAGCCTGGCGATTTCGCCGAAAAAGAGCTGTTTCCGACCAACTCGCGCAACGCCGGTGATTGGTTCGAGGCTCCGGGCCCGGCGGCGGTGGGCGCGGTTTCGAACGCCTACTTCACGCACTCGCTGGTGCCGCTCAAGGCGTCTACGGCCGCTCCCGTGTGCCAGGCGCTGATCCAGGACCGCTACGATCCGCGCTACGGCGAGGTGTCGAGAGACCCCAACGGCGGCTCGCTTTACCGGGTGAGGCTGGCCTACCCGGAGCGCACGCTCGAGCCGAGCCAGAGCGCCAGCTACTCGCTCACCAGCTACTCTGGACCGCTGGAGCGTGTGCTGCTCGCGAACGCCGCGGGCGGCTCGCACGGCGTCGATCAGCTGATCGACCTGGGCTTCTTCTCGGCCATCGCCAAGGTACTGGTCGCGTTCCTGCTCAAGGTGCACGGCATCATCGGCAACTGGGGCGTGGCGATCATGATCTTGACGATCACGGCGCGCACGCTGCTGTTCCCGCTCGCGCTGCCCTCGATCAAGGGCATGGTCAAGATGCGCGAGCTCAAGCCCGAGATCGACGCATTGAACGCGAAGTTCAAGGACGACGCGCAGGCCAAGGGCCTGGCGCAGATGGAGCTGTGGCGGAAGCACAACGTCAACCCGCTGAAGGGCTGCCTGCCGCAGCTGGCCTCGATGCCGGTCTGGTTCGCGCTGTATACGTCGCTGCAGACCGCGGTCGAGCTCTACAACATCCCGTTCCTGTGGTTCCCCGACCTGTCGTCGGCCGACCCGCTGTACATTCTGCCCTTCATCATCGGCGGGACCTCGTTTCTACAGCAGAAGCTGATGCCGCCGCAGGGCGATCCCGCGCAGCAAAAGATGATGCTGTATTTCATGCCCGCCATGTTCACGGTATTCATGCTGTTCTTGCCCAGCGGTCTGGGCGTCTACATGTTCACCAACGGCGTGCTCGGCATCTTGCAGCAGCAGGGCGTCGAGTGGCATGCACGCCGCAGCCTGGGCAAGAACAAGGGCATCAACGTGGAGGTCGTCAGCGACGCCTCCAAAAACAAACTTACGCCGAAGGGCAAGGTCCGCGAGGAGGACCGGCCCCAGCTCGGCAACGGAAAGGCATGATGCAAAATGAGCGAAAACACTGAGCTCAACGAGGACGCGTGGGAGGAAAAGGATCCGAATGACGCACCGCTGCCCAAGGCGGATGCGGACGCGGGTTCCGAGCAAGACGATCGCGCCGAGCGGCGACGCCGCCGCGAGCCCGATCTAGAGGCGACGGACGACCGCCAAAAGAAGGCGCTCGATTTCCTGACCACCGTGGTGAGCGAAATGGAGATGGAGTGCACCGTGCACCTGCGCCGCGCGCGTGAGGGCAACTCGGTGGACGAGATCAACCTGGAGATCGCCGGGCGCGACGCAGGCCGCATCATCGGCAAGAAGGGTCAGGTGCTTTCCGCCCTGCAGTTCGTCACGCATCGCGTGATCAACCGCCCAGGGCTGGATCGTCGCCATGTCTCGGTCGACGCCGAAGGCTACAAGAGCCGTCGCGATGACTCGCTGGCCAGCATGGCGCGCCGGCTCGGCAAGCAGGCGGTCGAACAGGGCAAGATCATCACCTTCGAGCCGATGAACCCGCGCGATCGCCGCGTGGTCCACCTGGCTCTGGCCGGCTTCGAGGGCGTCATCACCCGTAGCGACGGCGAGGGCGACGACCGCCGCGTGCAGATCATCCCGGTGCGCCGCGCCGGCAGCTCGCCGAACCCGGCCTGAGCGCCAGCGCGGAATACGCGCGCCCTGGCTGGAAAAATGGGCGTCGATTTGACGCCCAGCAGGGCGCGCTTGCATGCTGCGGGCTTGTCGCTCGTCCATCTGGTACGCATAGGATCGTTCGGAATTTCCTGGAGCAGAGCATGAGCAGCAGAGGTCGATTGGGCACGCTGGTGTTGGCCTTGGGCGTCTCGGTAGCGGCGTCGGCTTGCGGGCCCAAGGCCGTCCGCGGCGAGGACGTCGAAGGCCTGGACGATCAGGCCATGGGTACCGGGCTCGACCGCCGCGACCTGCAGAAGCTATTGCAGGAGAACATGAAGGCGCTCGAGAGCGCACCCGTGATCAAGCGCTGGGAGGGTGAGCAGATGCCGGCCGTGGCCGTGCTGCCCTTGCGCAACGAGACCTCCGAGCACGTCGAAGGCCCGCTGGACGCGCTGATCAGCGACATCGAGACCACGCTGGTCAACGCAGGCCACGTGCGCGTGATCAGCATGGAGCAGCAGGGCAACCTGATCGCGCAAATCCGCCAGCAATACTCGGGCGCCTTCGACCCGAGCCAGATCTCCACCTGGGGCAAGCAAATCGGCGCGCGCTACATCGTGACCGGTAAGGTCTTCACCAGCGACGAGCGCCAAGAGGACGAGCGCCGCGTGCAGTACTTCATGTTCATGCAGGTGCTGGAGGTCGAGACGGGTCAGATCCTGTTCCAGCACAAATCTGCGCTGACCAAGGCCATTATCTGACCATTGGCAAGCGCAAGCGCAGGCATGGACCAAACGGGCAGCGGCGCCATGCGGGCATTTTCGAGCGTGGTGCTGAGCGGCGCTCTGCTGTTCGCCGGCTGCGCCAGTCACTCGGATAAGACGCTCGAGATCAGGAGCGCGCTCGACGCCGGCAAGCCGAAACAGGCGCTCGAGCTACTCAACGAGCAGCTCGACACCAAGTCGGAAAAGGAGCTGCCCGAGGACGCCAGCGGTGATACCGCACTGTGGTTGCTGGATCGCGCCATGGTGCTGCAGCAGCTACAGAGCTACGCCTACTCCAACCGCGACCTGCACGTGTCCGACAAGCAGGTCGAGATGCTCGACTTCTCGCGCAACACCGCGCACGACATCGGCAAGTACATCTTCTCGGACGACGTCGGGCCTTACAAGGCGCCGCCGTTCGAGAAGCTCATGGTCAACACCATGGGTATGGTCAACTTCCTGGTTCAGGGCGACCTGCAGGGTGCACGCGTCGAAGCGCGCCGCCTGGCCGTGATGCAGAAGTACCTGAAGGATCACGATCCGGACAACGCGCTGGCCGCCCCGGGCAGCTACTTGGCGGGCTTCACCTTCGAGAAGAGTGGCTCGTACGACGAAGCGCTGCACTACTACGACGACGCGCTGGCCTACGGTCAGTACCAGTCGCTGCGCGAGCCGGTGCGGCGACTCATGGCCAAGAGCGGCCGCTCCTCGCCGCGCTTGCGCAAAATCGCGGGACTTTCCGACGGCGAGCAGCTACCGCCGCAGGAGCCGCCCGCGCCGGGCACGGAGCCGGCTGAGCTGCTGGTGATCGTGAGCTACGGCCGCGTGCCGCCCAAGCTCGCCAAGCGCGTCCCGATCGGCCTGGCCCTCACCTACGCCAGCGCCTTCATGAGCCCGGCCGACGTCAACAAGGCCAACTACATGGCGGCGCAAGGCCTGGTCACCTGGGTCAACTACCCGGAGCTGGGCGAGCCGCGCGGCATCACCAGCATTCCGTACTTCAAGGTCGACGGTAGCCCGCAGGCGCTCGAGGGCATCGTCGCCGTCGATCTCGAAGCCAAGCGCGCCTGGGACGAGGTCAAGGGCGCCGTGATCGCCTCGGCCATCACGCGCATGGTCGTGCGCATCGCCGCTGGCGAGGGCGTACGCCAGGCTTCGGGCGAAAACGAATGGGGCGCGATACTCAGCCTGGTCACACAGGCCACCATGACCGCCGCCGACACGCCCGACACGCGCAGCTGGGCGACCCTACCGGCGCGCATCGCCTTCGGCCGCATCACGTTACCCCCGGGCCCACGCACCGTTCAGCTGAGCGCGCGCAGGTCCAACGTGACCAAGAAGATCGACCTCAAGCCGGGCGGATTCGCCGTCGTCGGGCTCACCGCGCTCGAGTAACGCCGACGACCTGAGAATCCATCTCGCGCCAGACGTCATCGACAGGGGCGCCGTTCGTTGTCTCTTGGCGCCATGAACGCGCGCTGGCATGAACAGCACCGACTGCCGAGAGGCGCGCTCAGCGCAAGCCGAGTCGCGGCTTGCAGCCTAGACGCACGTCGACGCGCCCAGCTTGCAAGCGCGCACACGTGCACGGGCAGACGGTGATCTTCGAAGGCTGCTCGGCATCGTCGTAGTACCAGCCGCCGTTAGGGTTCTTGGCGCAGGCGGCCAGCGACGAGATACTTGGCACTTCTTCGGCGTCGCC
>DATDEV010000757.1:0-2371 GCA_036522995.1 Polyangiaceae bacterium | reverse complement strand
GGAGCGGGGCATGTACGGCAGCATGCTGTGGCGTGGGCCGGCGCGACCGGAGGTAGCGATCACCTTCGACGACGGGCCGAGCCCCGACACCACGCCGCGCGTGCTGGAGCTGCTCGCGACGGCGGGCACGCGCGCGACGTTTTTCGTGGTCGGGCGCAAGGTGCAGGCACACCCAGAGCTGCTGCGCGCCATCGTGGCCGGCGGGCACGAGGTCGGACTGCACGGCTTCGAGCACGACCGGCTGTTTTCGTTGCGCTTACCGCTGCAGGTGGAGCGCGACATCGTCCGCACCCAGGCGGCGGTCGAGCAGGCCGGCGCGCCGCGAGCGACGCTGTTCCGCCCGCCGATCGGCTTTGCGTCGCACTTCACGGTGTTCGGTGCGCGCCGCGCTCGAGTCACGCTGGTCGGCTGCAGCGCGCGCGCTCTCGACGGCTTCGCCCAGGCCAACCCCGAGCGCGTCACCGCGCGACTGCTGCGCGCCGCCCGCCCCGGCGCCCTGCTCGCGCTGCACGACGCCGCCGAGCGCGACGACTACGTGCCGGCATCGCTGGCGGCCTTGCCGCACCTGCTGCAGGCGCTGCGCGAACGCCAGCTGCGCGCCGTCACACTCTCCGAATGGATGTGAGCGAGCGAGAGAACAGGAAGAGTGGAAGGATGGAAGGGATGGGGGTTTGCGGGGCGCCTGAGGCCCTTCGCTAGCCCGACACCCGGACGCTGGCCCTTGGAGCCCCGGCGAGGGGATGCCGCATCCCCTCGCGCGCCGTCCACCCTTCCACCCGTCCTGTTCAATCCCAGCGCAGCGACGCACCAGCCGTCAACCCAGCCCGGGCGCGCCCAGCACGAAATTCTGGGCGTAGCCGCGGGTACGATTCTCGATCGCGATCGTGACCGTGCCGTCGGCGCTGTAGCGGTAACGCTCCACGATCTCTTCCTCCCACAGCTCGGGGCGGCGCTCCGTCGCAGCCGCCGCCAGGTCGGCCACACCGCGTAGCGCGGGGTCGTAGGGGAAGTAGATATCACCCCATGGAGTTAGGGCGCCACCGGGCTGCCCGGCCGCCGACAGCTCGCTGCACTCCAGGAAGCGCAGGTGGCCCACCGCGTGCTGCGGCCGGTAAATACGCTCGATCACGAAGGCATCGCCGTCGGGCAGCTCACCTTTGCGCAGGATGGGATCGAACACCTTGTCGCGCCCGGCATCGCCCTCGCGCCACACGCCGAAATGCCTGGTCACCGCCTCGCGCACGAATAGCGCGGCGTCGGGATCGGCGGCGATGGCCAGGCCGATCGCCGTGGCTGCGTGCGGCTGCGGCGCGAGCTGCACCTTGCGCTTGTAGCGCTCGCGCAGCGCGCGCGTCACGGCCGGGAACGCCGTCGCGCCGCCGACCAGGTACACGGCCCCCAGCTCGCGCGGATTCTCGGGATCGATGCCGAACTGGGTCAGGCTGGCGAACACGCGCTCGAGCATGTCGATGGTGCGCTCGACCAGCGGTTCGGTCTCGGCGTACACCTCGCTCAGCTCCAGCAGCTGATCGGGGACGCCGGGCAGCACGCGCGACAGCTCGATCAGCATGCGCCGGCTAGCGGTGCCGAGCGCCTCCTTGGCGACGCGGCAGACCTCGAGCAGGCGCGTGCGCGCCAGGGCAGACAAGCTGGCTTCGGCCATGCCGGCTTGCTGCAGCGCGACGCGCAGGATGGCAGCGTCGAAGTCGTCGCCGCCGAGCTCGGAAATGCCTTCGCTGGTGATCAGCTCGAAGCGCCGATCTTGTAGCGACACGGCAGAGGTGTCGAAGGTGCCGCCGCCCAGGTCGTACACGACCACGTAGCGCTTGGGGCTGCGCTTGCCCACCGCGCCCAGGTTGCGATGGGCGAACTCGATGGCCGCCGCGGTGGGCTCGTTGACCATGCCCAGCACCTTGAAGCCGGCGCGTCGGAACGCGTCGAGCGTGAGGTAGCGCTGCCGGGTGCTGGCGTTGGCCGGTACTGCCACCATGGCCTCGAGCGGCTCGTCGGGCGCCACGTCCAGGTTGCTGTGCTCGTAGATGCGCTGCTTGAGCTCCTCGAGGTAGCGCGTCGTCAGCTCCAGCGCCGACACCGAGCCCAGCGCGCCGAGCGGCTCATCGGGCGAAAGGCGACTGACCGCGCGCTTGATGGAGCGCAGCGCGCCGCCCACGTCCTCACTCAGCTCGGCGTCCCAGCCCAGCGTGAGCGTTTCACCGCGGCGCGCGGCGATGCCAGGGATGTAGTCGCAGTAGCCGGTGCCGCTCTCGAAGGCAGCTACCGGGTAGCGTCCATCGATCGCCGCCGCGACCACCGTGCGGGTCGTGCCGAAGTCGATACCGAGCCGCATGGCCCGCAGTGTCGCGGCTTTTTG
>DATDEV010000756.1:0-9631 GCA_036522995.1 Polyangiaceae bacterium | reverse complement strand
CAGCGCAACTGGCGACCGCGTGTGCCATGTGCCAACCAGCCGCAGGGCTGATCATAGGAAGATTTTTAGTGCCCGTGCGTCGACGCGGCAGTCAGCGCGCAAATGACGCTCGCATGACTGTAGAGGGGTGATGCACGTAGCTCGTGACTCTCACTCCGCCGCTTCGCGAATCGCGGTCCACTATCGCTACCGCCGCAGCCCAGCAGTTGAGCGAGCCACCGATCAGACTCCACTTCAGTTCACCGCTTCCAGCACGCCCGTTGCCGGGTTTTCGACCTGGAGCTTTTCGAGATCGAGCCCATCGAGCACGACCAGATGCTGCAGTGACGACACGTAGCTGGCGTCCTGCTTCCACGACCAGATGAGCTCGCCCGCTGCGGAGTACTCGAGCACCTGAAGGCCCTTCGCCCCCAGGTCGAGGCCGTGACCTTGCCAGTTGGCGACCACGAAGCTGCCCGCGGGCATCACTTGCACGTCCGCGAAAAAGAACGGACTGGCGCCAGCGCCGCCGGTGATGGTCTGCTTGAGCTGCTGATCGGGACCGAAAATCTGCAGGCTCGCCGCGTAGCCAGCGGCTACCAGCACGTCGCCCGACGCCAGCCTGAGCGCCTCCCAGGCGTGCGGCATGGCGTGGCCCTGAACCGTGACCTGAAAGCCCACGTTGCCCTGAGCGTCGCCTTCGAAGACCTTATTTTCGGCAGTCACCAAGAAGCGGTCCCCCTGGCTCGGGCGGACGAGGCGCACGTAGTCGCCGGGGTAGGAGAGCTGGCGAGCCACGCCGCCCTGAGGCGTGAGCTCGACGAGCACGATGCCCTGCCCCCCATTGAACGCCACGCCGCTGAGCAGCGTGTTGCCGTTGCGCAGCCGGTGCGCGGCTACCGTGCCGGGAAAGTTGGTGACCTCTCGGACCAGCGCTCCGTCGCTGAGGCTTCGCTCCTGGTAACCGTTTTCGGTGCCGATCAAGAAGCGCCGACCACCTACGAGCTGCAGGTCGCGGCCCACCGGGACCGGCTGGTGCCAGTTATGCGTGGGATCGGCCAGGTCCACGTAGTGGACCGCACTATTGCCTTCGTCGCGCAGCAGCAGCTTGCGCTGGCTCGGGTCGCTGCCGCCGCCGCTAGCGCCGCCGCTCTGACCGCCCCCGCCAGTTGCGCCGCTCAGGCCACCGCCGCCGCCGGCACCACCGCCGCCCGTCGTCGCTGCCAGGCCGCCGCCTCCGATCGTCTGGCCGCCCGCGCCGGCGCTCGGTGTGCCGCCGACTGCGCCAGCACTGCCGCCGCTGGAGCTGCCCGAGCTGGGGCCAACCAGGCCGGAGCCGCCGGCACCTCCCGCCCCGCTGGCGGCAGGTGATGGCCCAGAAGCTGGCGCCGACCCACAAGCTGCGGCCCACCAGCCCACGCCCAGGAGGGTGACAAGCCGGCCCGCGCGGGAAACTTCGCCGGCATGACGCATTTGACCCTGGATGTATGGCTGTTCTCGCGCAAATCCTTCAGCCCAATGTCGGGCGATACCGGGAGCACCGCAGCGTTTCAGCGAGGCCGCGCTGGGGCTGAAAATTTGGCCCAACCCGCGGCTGAGGGCGCACGCTCCGCGCCATGCAACAGCGCTGCGAAGTCTGCCAAAATTTCCGGCCTGACGGTGATCTCAAGCCCGGCCGCAAGCTCGAGGAGGTGAGCTTCGGCTCACGCAAGGTCCTTTTGTGTCGGGCGCACGCCGGCATCGCCGAGAGCTCGGGAGTGACGTCGTTCGAGGAGCTGCGCGAGCTGTACACCGAATCGAGCGGCAAGCGCTCGTACGTGCCGCGCCGCGCCCGGGTCGTCGCGCCCAAACGCGCCAAGCTGCGCAGCCCCGGTCGCCGCGCCAGCGACGCACCTGCCTGAGCGCCTCACGGGCTCGGGCGCGAGCGGCCCGCCCCCCTAGCCGAGCTTCGCCTTCATGCCGGCGATGGTATTTTTCATCTTGGCCAGGTCCTGCACCAGCTTGGCTTTGGTGGCCGCCAGGGCGTCGAGCGCTGCCTTGTCGAAAGCGGCGATGTCCTTGGCGATCTGCTGCTGCTGCTTCTGAACGTCCTGCATCGACTTTTGGATGGCAGGCTTGACCTTGGCTGACGCCTTGGCTGACTTGGCGGCGAGCTCCTGAACCTGCTTGTTCAGCTGCGCGAGCTCGGCTCGGCCCTCGGCCTTGTAAGCCTCGCGCGCCTTCTTGAGAGCTGCCTCGGCGGCCTTGGTTTGCTCTTCGGCGTCCGCTTGCGCCTTACCGATGGCTTGATCGGCTTCGCTCTTGAGCTTGGCCGCTTGTGTCTCCATCTCCTGCTTGGCCTGGTCGAGCTGCTTCTGCAGCTCGGCCAGCTTCTCGGCAGCGGCCTTCTCGGCTTTCTTGAGCCTTTCGTCGGCCATGCGCTGCACTTCGGCCAGCTTGGCGGCCTGCTCTTTGTCGTCGTCGCAGGCCATCGACCCCAGCAGCGACGCAACCAACACGCCGGCCCAGATGCGCTCGCGAATCGGCATGCATGAGAATCTAGCACCTCGCGCCGTCACGCTGTCCACGCCGTCCAACTCGAAGCCGGACCAGCGACAAAACGCCCCGAGCTCGGGTTGTTCGAGGGCCGGGGCTGGCCTAGAAGGTGCCAATGATTCGTGGTTTCAAGCGAATGGCGGCGTTTGGGCTGAGCGCCGCAGCGCTCGCGGGCTGCGGCTCGGGACCGGCTCCGGCGAGCCCGGCCAAAGCAGCGGCCTCGAGCTCGGCGGCGCCGAGCGCGGCGCAGGCGCCCTCGAAGGAACCGCATCTGAAGCAGCTGCGGCAATTGACTAGCGGCGGCGAGAACGCGGAGGCCTACTGGTCCTTCGACGGCAAGCAGCTGATCTTTCAAGCGCACCACGGCGAGGGTTGCGACCAGATCTACCGCATGCCGCTCGGTCAGCAGCCCGTGCGGGTCTCGACCGGCAAGGGCGCGACGACTTGCGCTTACTTCCTGCCGGGCGACCAGCAGATCATCTACGCCTCGACGCATCTGGGCGGTGACGCTTGCCCGCCCAAGCCCGATCACAGTCAGGGCTACGTGTGGGGCCTGTTCGATAGCTACGACATCTTCAAGGCCAACGCCGACGGCTCGAACCTCACGCAGCTGACCAATTCACCCGGCTACGACGCCGAAGCCACGGTCTGCAAGAAGGACGGCTCGATCATCTTCACGTCGGTGCGCGACGGCGACATCGAGCTCTACCGCATGAACGCCGACGGCGGCGACGTGAAGCGCCTGACCCACACGCCCGGCTACGATGGCGGCGCCTTCTTCAACGACGACTGCTCCAAGATCGTTTGGCGGGCGTCCCGACCCAAGGGGCCGGCGCTCGACGAGTTCAAGAGCCTGCTGGGCAAGAACCTGGTGCGCCCCAGCCTGCTCGAGCTGTACGTGGCCAATGCCGACGGCTCGAACGCGACCCAGGTCACCTACCTGAACACCGCCTCATTCGGTCCGTACTGGATGCCCGGTCGGGAGCGCATCGTCTTCTCCAGCAACTATGGAGACCCCAAGGGTCGAGAATTCGACCTGTGGGCGATCAACGCCAATGGCACCGAGCTGGAGCGCATCACCAGCTCGCCCGGCTTCGACGGTTTCCCGATGTTCTCGCCGGACGGCAAGACGCTGGCGTTTGCCTCCAACCGAGCCACCGCGGCGGGCAAACACGACACCAACCTGTTCTTGGCCAGCTGGGACGCTCACGCCCCGATCCTGCCCTTCGAAGAGACGAGCGCCGATCGCGTGCAGCGCGACATCGCGTGGCTGGCCCATCCGGCGCGCGAGGGTCGCGGGCTCGGCACCAAGGGCCTGGCGGCCGCGGGCGAGTTCATCGAGCAGCGCTTCGCCAAGCTGGGACTGACAGCGGCGGGCGAGAAAGGCACCTACCGCGACTCGTTTACCGTCGCCAAGCGCGTGCAGGTGGGTCACGAGACGAGCCTGTCGGTCGAGGGCAAGCCGCTCGGCGTGACCGAATTTCAGCCGCTGGCCTTCTCGGCGCAAGGCAAGCTGGAAGCCGAGCTCGTGCTCGCTGGCTACGGGGTGATCGCCAAGGAGCTGAAGGTCGACGACTACAAGGGCCTCGACGTGAAGGGCAAATTGGTAGTGGTGCGTCGCTTCGTGCCGGAGACCAGCGCCTTCCAGAAGCCGGCTGACCAGCGCCGTTACGGTGACCTCTGGTACAAGGCGGTGACTGCGCGCATGGCCGGCGCCGTGGGCATGATCGTCGTCGACTCCCCCACGCCGCCCCCGCCGGCGCCCAAGGGCAAGCCCTGGCGCACGCCGGACGAAGCCAAGTTCCCGGAGCTGACGCGCGAGAACTACGGCGACGCCGGTATACCGACGCTGATCGTTCACCGCGCTGGGTTCGAGCCGGTGCTGAAGGAGCTGCAGCAGCGCCGCAAGCTGCGCGCCGCGCTCAACGTCGCGCTCAGCTACGAGAAGCAAGACGCCTTCAACGTGATCGGGCGCTTGCCTGCCAACGCTCCGCCCAGCGAACGCCAGCCCGGTGAGCTGGTGATCGGTGCGCACTACGATCACCTGGGCTACGGCGGTGTGCATTCGCTCACGCCCGACAGCAGCGCACCTCACCTGGGCGCCGATGACAACGCTTCGGGCGTGGCGGGCGTGCTCGAGATCGCGCGCTTGCTGCAGGCCTCGCCCAAGCGGCGGCAGGACGTGCTGTTCATGGCGTTCTCGGCCGAGGAGAGCGGCGTGCTCGGCTCGTCACACCTGGTGCACGAGCCACCGCCCGGGCTCGACCCGAAGCGCTTCCGCGCCATGCTGAATCTGGACATGGTCGGTCGGCTGCGTGACAACCAGCTGACCGTGCTGGGAGCCAAGACCGCTTCCGAGTGGCCCGCGCTCGTCAGCCCCGCCTGCGAGCGCGCGCACCTGCAGTGCGCGCTCGGCAGCGACGGCTACGGACCGAGCGACCAGACCTCGTTCTACGCCGCCGGAGTGCCGGTGCTGCATTTCTTCAGCGGTTCGCACGCCGACTACCACAAGCCGAGCGACACCGCCGAGCGCATCAATGCTGGCGGCGCCGCCCAGATCGCCAAGCTGATTGCGGACGTCGCGCAGGTGATCACGGACATGCCCGGGCCGCTCGCCTACCAGCAGGTGCAGCCCGAAGCTCCGCGCGGGGACATGCGCTCCTTCAACGCCTCACTTGGCACCATTCCCGACTACGCAGGGCCGGCCGAAGGCGGCGGGGTGCTGCTCTCGGGCGTGCGCCCAGGCAGCGCGGCCGAGAAAGCAGGCATGCGCCGCGGCGATACGCTGCTCGCGCTCGGCAAGACCGAGCTCAAGAGCCTGCACGACTTCATGTTCGTGCTGAACGGCTCCAAGCCGGGCCAAACCGTCACGGCGCGCGTGAAGCGCGACGGAAAAATCGTGGAGCTGCCGGTCACGTTCGACGAGCATCAGCCGCGCAAGGAGTAAACTTTTCCTCGGCCTTGGCGCGCGTGGTATATCCGGGGCCGATGCCGACCAACAAGCTTTGGATCGAGCACACCGAGCGGGCAGCGTGGGATTCGGTGGAGGCGCTGCGCGAACGCTTGGCGAAGGCCGAGGAGCGCCTGCAGGCGCTCTTGCCGAGCGTGGACCACCTGCCTCGTCTGCTGGAACAGCTGCAGCAAGCCAAGCTCAAGTACGCCGCACAGGCGCAAGGTTTGGACGAAGTCGTCGAGGCGCTGATCGGTCGCGTGGAGACACTCGAGAAGGAGCTCGAGGCGAACCGCGAGCCCCAGCGCTTGGTGATGAGCTTCGAAGCGCCTCCGCCGCGCGCTCGCATGGACTCCGACGAGCTGGAGGAGCGCGTCCCCGAAAGCAGAAGCGATGACGACGACCTGGGCGGCTTCACCCAGATCATGCAGCGACGTCACGACGCCCTGCGCAGCGAATTGCCGCGCGACGTGAATCGGTTGCTAGCGCTGGCCGAAACCAAGCTCGATGATTTGACGGAGCTCGAAGGCGGCGCGCTGCGCGACGCTGCCATCGAGCTGGCGCTGCTGGCCGCCCGCATCTACGAGCTCTCGCGCGCCCGGCAGTAGCCAGTCTACTGGGCGCAGGAAGGGTGAGAGACATGCGAGTCGATCGCTACACTTGGTGCCTGATTTCCCCGCTGACGCTGCTGGCGTGCCAGGCTTCTGTCCCGCTGTCTGGTGGGGCCCCAGCCCCACCAGGTAGTTCCAGCGACGCCACGTCTGTTGGTGCCCCAGCCCCAACGGACAGTCCCAGCGACGCTATGCTTTCCAAGCCTCCAACCCCGCCGAGCCCCACCATGCGAAGCTTCACCGAAGACGTGGATTTCTTGGCGCGTCACGGCGCCGTCAAAGTGCTCGTCTCGCCCTCGGGTGGGCGGATCGCGATTTCGGCCAAGTACCAAGCTCGCGTGATGACGAGCGCGGTCGCCGCTCAGGGCGCTAGCCTGGGCTTCGTCAATCGCTCGTTCATCGAAGCCGGCAAGGCCGGTACGGTTTTCGACAACTACGGCGGAGAGGATCGCTTTTGGCTGGGCCCGGAGGGCGGCCAATTCGCCCTGTACTTTGCGCCGGGCAAGCCGTTCGAGTTCAGCCATTGGCAGACGCCTTCGGCCTTTCAGGAAGGCGAATGGGCCCAGCTCGAGGGCGGCAGCGACGTCAGCGTGAGCTTCTCGAAGCGGCTACGCCTGACCAACTACGCCAAGACCGCCTTCGAGCTCGAGGTGCGGCGCACGCTGTCGGTGCTGAGCGGTGAGCAGGCGCAGGCTTCGCTCGGCGTGGCCGTACCGGCGGGGGTCACCTGGGTGGGCTTTGCCAGTGACAACACGCTGCTCAACCAGGGCAAGCAAGCGCTCAGCGAGGCCACGGGGCTACCGAGCGTCTGGATTCTGGGTATGTTCATGCCGGCGGCGGATACGCGGGTTATCATGCCGTTCGAAAAGGCGGGCGCAGGCGAGATCGTCAACGATCGCTACTTCGGCAAGGTGAGCGCGGAGCGACTGCACGTGGTAAGCGACCAGGGCTTTCTGCTCTTCAAGTGCGACGGACAGCAGCGCGGCAAGATTGGTCTGAGCCCGGAGCGCGCCAAGGACGTGCTCGGCAGCTACAGCGCCTCGAGCGGCATGCTCACCATCGTGCGCTTCACGCGCCCGCCCGGCGCCAAGCGCTACGTCAACAACCTGTGGGAGCTTTCGAAGCAGCCGTTCGGAGGCGACGTCAGCAACGCCTACAACGATGGTCCCGTCGAGCCCGGCAAGCCGTCGCTGGGCGGCTTTTACGAGCTCGAGAGTAGCTCACCCGCCGCGGCTCTCGCACCAGGTGCGTCCCTTCGGCACGTCCACGAGACCTATCATTTCAGCGGCCCCCGCGAGGCCCTGCAGCCGATCGCCACGAAGGTGCTGGGAGTGAGCCTGCAGGACATCGAAAGAATTCCGCTCTAGTTGGGGCTGGGGCCCCAACTACCACGCGACCGATCGTCTGGGTCAGTTGCGAGCGTTCGGGCCTGGTCGTGTTAGCCTCGGCTACATGGCGAGATGGCGTGCGCGCGCCGCGATTGGTAGCTTGACGTTGACCTGCGCGTGCATCGGGTGGAGTGCGAGCGCCTCGGCACAGAGCGATCTCCCGAGTCCGCCCGCTGAGCCCGCGCCGCCCGCCGAGCCTGCGCCGCCCGCCGAAACCTCGCCCTCGCCACCTGCCGAAGCTCCTGCTCCGCCAGCAGCCGAGGCACCGCCGCCCGCACCACCGCCGCCTGCAGAAGCGCCGCCGGCTGCGGCGCCTCCGGCCACGAGCGCGTTTCCTCCCCCCGCGGCAACCCCAGCTGCAGCCGCAGCGGCCCCCGCCGTGCTCGCGCCGCCTCCGCCCGCGCAGCCGGCGCAGCCGGGGCCCACGCGCGCTTCGGAAGGTTTGTTCGAGGAAAAGAAGCCGCTACCCACCGGACAGGACGTTCGCGACGCTGACAAGAAGAAGACCGATCAGTTCAAGATCGGCGTGCTGCTCGGCGCCGGGGCCCCGTCGATCTTGAGCATCGGCGGCGCCATGAAGGTCACTCGCTTCCTGGGCGCCGGTGTGGATCTGGGCCTGATTCCCAGCGTGGCGCTCAAGTACTACGGCGAGGCCACGCTCTCCTATCAGCACCTCGACTTCTATGGGCGCCTCTACCCCTTTGGCGGTGGTTTCTTTCTCGGCGCCGGTCTCGGCTACGCCTCGATCAAGGCCACCATGTCGACCAAGGTCGACACGCAAAGGCTCAACATTCCGACCCTCCCTTACGTCCAGTACGATGGCGCCGGCTCGGTGAAGACGCTCGTGCTCAATGCCCTGATCGGTTACCTCCACATCACCGATATCGGTTTCACCATCGGGGTCGACGCTGGTGTGCGCGTCCCGGTCGCAGCCAGCGACATCACCTACTCGCGCAGCATCACTCCCGCCTGCACGGCGTCGATCCCCAAGTGCGATGAGCTGATCGACCTGTACGTGGGACCGACCGACCGGGAAGTTCAGGATACGCTCGAGCTACTGGGCCGCACCACGATGCCGACGCTGAACCTGCGCATCGGCTGGATGCTCTGAAGCTGCGCCGGAAGGCCCGCGCTCAGTCGAGCATGCGCAGAACCGGCTGAGCGGTGCCGCTCACGCCGTCGTTGACGCCGGGCGCGCCGCCAGGACCCTTGGCGCCCGCATTGCCGTGAGTGATCGTGGTATCCGCGCTGGGGTTGGGCGCAATCGCGGCCCTCCAGACGATGCCGACCGAGATGCCGCCGGCACCGCCGCCGCCGGCGCCGCCCGCGCCGCCCTTGCCGCCGTTGCCACCACCGCAAGCGTTGAAGGTGTCGATGACGCTTCCGCCCGCGCCCGCTGTGGTCTGGCCAGCCTGCCCGGCGGCGCCGCCAGCGCCGGCGCCGGCATCGGAGGTCGTGAGCGTGCTGGCACTGAGCGTCACCTGCGAAGCGAGAGCCAGCAGCGCGATCGAGGCGCCGCCGCCTTGTCCTCCGGGTCCGCCATTGCCGCCGCAGCCGCCGCAGCCGCCGCCACCGCCGTGACCGGAAGCATTGAGACTGGCACCACCGCCGCCGCCCTGACCGGGCTCGCCGGTGATACCCGGCGCGCCCGGGGTGGCCAGCCAGCCCGATGACGACGCAGAGCCGAGGGTCAACGCGCCGAGCGCGGGCCCAGCCGCAGGTGCATCTCCGCCCTTCTTACCGGCGGATCCGTTTCCGCAATCGCCCGCAGCGGGATCGCCGCCGCCGCCTCCGCCGTGGTCCGGTCCGCCTTTGACCCCTGGCATCCCATCGGGGGCCGGAGCACCGCCCGGGCCAGCAAGACTGGTCACGGTCAGCTGGCATTCGCAAATCTTGGGCCCGCCGCCGAGGCCCGCCGGGCCTTCAGGATTGCCAGCCAGGGCTCCCGCGTTCGGGTAGGGGAAGCTCGTGAGCACGCCCGGGCTGCCGGCCTTGCCCTTGCCTGCCTTCAACGTCACGCGCTGCAAGCTTACCTGCATCGAGTCGCTCACCAGCGCCGCCAATGCCGTCTCGCCTGCCCCACTCGCGTCTCCCACCTGAAAGGCGACGCTATCGATCACCACGGCGGCGGCCGCCCCTTGGATGCTGAGCGCAGGGCCAGGCGTGAT
>DATDEV010000755.1:0-6187 GCA_036522995.1 Polyangiaceae bacterium | reverse complement strand
GAAAGCTGCTCGGGTACTTCTCGAGCAGCCACTGCTGCTCGCGCGGCCCCGGCAGCACGAAGTCGAACCAGGTGCTGGCGCGGTAACTGTAGGCACTGGCGTACAGCATGTGATGGTACAGCGGCAGCGCGTCGAGGAACTCCTGCCAGTACTTGGGCAGCGCCAGGCCCAGCTCGCTGAGCGAGCTTTGGAACTGATCGACGATCCACTCCTCGACGAACTCCTTGAAGCTGGCGCGCCGCGCCTCGAGCGGCGTCAAGTAGTCCATGGCGATGCCGGTCACGACCGCGAAGAAGCGGAACGAGCGCCAGAACCATTTGTCGACCAGGCGTTGAGCGTGCTCGCGATCGCACGCCACCAGCTTCTGCAGTACCGGCAAGCCGATCTGCGCGTGCCGGGCTTCGTCGGTCTGAATGCTCTGCAGCATGCGCTCGAACAGCCGATCACCGACCTCGTGCGCCATCGCGGTCAAACCGATGAACTGCAGGTTCGTGAAGCCGGTCTCGAACACGAAGTGCGTGCCTACCGCGAACTCGATGGCATCCGAGCCGAGCAGCAACTCGTCGACCATGTGGCGACCGGCGATCGCGATCCAGTTCTCGCTGTGCAGCAGGCGGTGCGTCCACTCGAACTGCTCGTCCCAGCGCACGAGGTCGTGCATGGCACGCAGCGGCAGCTGGGTGTGGCGCAGCTCGTCGAGGGCGCCGAGCAGCGAGGTCATGCGCCAGGCGCTGTCGCGCCCGAAGCGGGCGGCGCGCAGGTTGCCGATCACGGCGGCGAACTCGGCCAGCGGCAAGGTCGCCACGTGCAGCTTGACCGCCGAGAGCCAGCCCGGGTCGAGCCGAGCCAGGTCGTCGACGCGACCTACCGCCTCGGCTACCGCCTGAAAGGCCACCTCCTTCTTGTGTTGAGTGGAGACGTACTCGGCGTAGGTGCTGCGAAAGGGCTCGTCCCAGTCACGCCACTCGCTGCCGGGCAACCAGGGCGTTCCGGAGAGCGCCTCGGGGAACACTTCGCGCTCGTCCGCGTAGCTGAACGACCAGTCCAGTTTTCGAGCCAGCTCGCACCACTCGTCCCGCAGCGGCATATTGGTCTTTGTCGCGCCTCATCTGGGGTGGCCCCAGCGCGTTATTTCGAGCCTACCACCCGGCCAGGGCCCGAATCCATCGCCGATAGTGATGGAAGCCAGGGGCAGATCTGTCTCGCTCGCTGCGCTCGCTGTCGTCTCGGTCTCGGTCGCTCGTCGCTCGCTGCGCTCGCTCCTCGCTCCCAGGTTTTCCCACTCCCCGTTTCCCGCTGTGTTTCCTGCTCCGTTTCCCGCTCCGTTTCCCGCTCCGTTTCCCGCTCCCGGTTTCCCGGGCCGGCAGCCAGCCGGGCGTCAGCAGCCAAGCGCCTCGATCTGTCGCATACTGTCGGCACACATGCGCCCTGCCACTGCCGACGTCGCCGCCGACGAGCAAGCCATCCCAGTCTCGAATCTAGACGACGAGATCCGTCGCCTCAAGCGCGAGCGCAACGCAGTACTGCTCGCGCACTACTATCAAGACAGCGAAATCCAGGAGCTCGCCGACTTCATCGGTGATTCGCTGCAGCTGGCGCAAGCCGCGCAGCGCACGCAGGCCGACGTGATCCTGTTCGCCGGCGTGCACTTCATGGCGGAAACCGCCAAGATCTTGAACCCCCAGCGGATCGTGCTCGTGCCCGACATGAAGGCCGGCTGCTCGCTCGCCGATGGCTGCCCCGCCGATCGCTTTCGGGCCTGGAAGGCGCGCTACCCGGGAGCCGTGGCCATCAGTTACATCACCTGCTCGGCCGAGGTGAAGGCCGAGAGCGACTACATCGTCACATCGAGCAACGCCGTCAAAATCGTCAATTCCATTCCGGCCCACAAGGAAATCCTGTTCGCGCCCGACAAGAATTTGGGTCGCTACGTGATGAAGCAAACGGGCCGCAACATGCGCCTCTGGCAAGGCAGCTGCATCGTGCACGAGACCTTCAGCCTGCAGAAGCTACTTGCCATCAAGCTGCGGCATCCGGACGCCAAGATCATCGCCCACCCCGAGTGCGAGGAGCCGCTGCTGGAGCGCGCCGACTTCATCGGCTCGACCGCCGCGCTGCTGAAGTACGTCGAGAACGACAACGCGCAGGCGTTCATCGTGGTCACCGAGCCGGGCATCATTCATCAGATGCAGAAGCGGGCGCCCGACAAGCAGCTCATCCCTGCGCCGCCCGACGGCAACTGCGCCTGCAACGAATGCCCCTTCATGCGCCTGAACACCCCGGAGAAGGTGTACCTGGCACTGCGCGACCTCGAGCCCCGCCTCGAAATGGACGAAGACCTGCGCCGCCGCGCGCTCGTCCCCATCGAACGCATGCTGGCCCTCAGCTAACGCCCCCGTCGCCCACCCACGGCTCCCAGATTTCACAGGAAGGGTGGAAGTTTGGAAGGGGTGGGTTCTGGCGAGATCGAGGCCCTTGGCTAGCCGGATCACCTCAGGCCTACCCCGGGAGCCCGGCGAGGGGATGCCCCGCATCTCCTCGCGCGCCTTCCACTCTTCCACCCTTCCTGTTCAATCCCAACCCCTGGCCGCACGCTGCAGCGCGGTTACTTGCGGGGCACGTCTTTGCCGGGGAGGCCGCCGTAGTCGCGCTCGGCCAGCTGCAGCAGGTCGTGGCAGTCCTCGATGGGCAGCCGCGTTTGCTCGAGCGGATCGGACTCGACGTCGTAGCAATTCCAACCGTTGTCCCAGGAGCGAGCCTCCAGCTTGCGCGAACGCTGCATGTAGCCCCAGTTCTCGAAGGCGCAGGACCAGACGCCGGCACAATTCGTGAGCGGCAGCGCCTCCGTGGTGAGCTCCGGCCGCAATAAGCTGTGACCGGGCAGCTTGGCGCGGTACTTGGCCAGCTGCGGATCGTCGGGCACTCCCATCAGATCGAGCACCGTCGGCGCGATGTCGACGTGGAACAGGTACTCGTCGCGTTTGGCACGCAAGCTTTGCTCCTCGACCGGGGTCAAGCTGCCGGCAGGAGCGTCGATCCAGGCCGGCACGTGCACCTCTTCGTCGAAGATGCTGAAGGTGTGGCCCATCTGCCCGTGCTCACGGAAGGCCTCGGCGTGATCGCTGGTGTAGACGATGACCGTGCGCTGACCGGCGTCAGTGCGCTTGAGCGCCGAGATCATGCGCGCCACGTGCATGTCTTGCTGATGCACCGAGTTTTGATAGAAGTTCTTGAACTGCTGATTGTCCTCGGCCGCCTTGCTGGTGGTCCAGGGCTCGAACGGGGTCGGCAGCGCGGGGTCGAGGTAATACGGGTAGTGCACGTTCGACAGCTGAACCACGGCCAGGAAGGGCTCCTTCAGCTGGCCGATCTCGCGTTCGACGTGATCGGCCAGCAAGGTCTCGGGCGCACCCATGTCGAGATCAGCCGTGGGATCGAGCTCGGTCGCAGTGATCGTCTTGTCCACGCCCAGGTTCTTCACCCACAGGCGCACGTTGCCGAACATCATGTTCTGGCTGGTCCAGTAGCTGGTCTGGTAACCCAGGCTGCGCGCATAGTCGAAGATCAGCGGCCATTCGTGCAGCGTGTCGCGGCTCTCGGTCGGCCTGAGCCCCGACCACAGCACGGCCAGCGAGATAGCCGTGCACGAGTCCATCGAGCGCATTTGCGTGAATGGATAGCGCTCGGGCAGCAGCCGATTGGTGGCCGCCGTGCGCTGGCAGCTCGGATCTGCGGCGATGCACGTGCTGTCCGCGCGCACGCTCTCCAGAATCACGAACAGCACGTTGCGCGCCGGCACCCCGGCGCGCGTCAGCGGCGGCACCGGTAGCGAGCTGCGCGCGCGCGGGCGCTGCTGGTTGCTCTGATCGGTGAGCCCGAGCTGTGTCCTCAGCAGACCGCCGACGGCGTGCAGGTACAGCGTGTCGGGCAGCGAAGCCTGCTCGCTGCGATGGTGCGTGGGGATGAAGAAGCTCGCCACCACCAGCACTGGCGCGAGCGGACCCACTAGCCTCGACCAGCTGCGCACGGGGCGCAGCACGCGACGCGCCAGCCAGACCAGCAGCAGCGCCAGGCACAGCGGCGGCAGCTTGGCGTGCAGATAGTTGCCAAGGTCCGCGATTAGCTGGTTGAGGACACTATCGACGAAGTTGGACGCGAACACCGACACGTCGACGTTCAGGTAGGCGTGGTACTGATCGTAGAAGTAACTCTGCCCACCCACGCTGAACGTGACCAAGATCACCAGCAGCACCGCGGCTAGCTGCCGCAGCCAGCCCCGGCGCCGCGCCGCCGCGTAGAGCAGCGCGCTCCACAGGCAGGCGCTCTCGAGCAGCGACGCCCCGTAGGTCAGCAGGTAGGGCGTGGGGAAGCGGGCGATGCGCCCACCCCGGCGCTGGAAGTCGAGCAGCAGCACGAGCAACGGCAGCAGCAGCAGCAGCGCCGGCACCGCCAGCCTGCGCAGCCGCGAAAGACGGCGCAAGCCGGGCACGTTCGTAAGATAGGGCGGCGGCGACACGCGGGAAGCTCGAATATTAGCGCACGCAGGGAAACGCAAGCCGCGCGGCTAGACCTCGGTCATCAGGCTGGTAAGCAGGTAGTTGGCGACAAGGATGGCGACCGCGCTCTGCACCACGGCCCGCGTCGTAGCCTGGCCGACACCCTTGGCGCCGCCAGAGGCGTAGAAGCCCTCGCAGCACGAGATAGCGCACACCAAAAAGCCGAACACGCTCGCCTTCACCAGGCCCATGTAATAGTCGGCGGGGGTCACGCCGCTCTCGATGTTGGACAGAAACACGCCCAAATCGACGCCCAACCCCTGCACCGCCACCAGCCACGCGCCCAACATGCCGATGCTGCTGAACAGCACGCACAGCAGCGGGGCCACCAGCGACGCGCCCAGCAGCCGCGGCGACAGCAGGTACTGGACCGGGCTCACCGCCATGGTGGTGAGCGCGTCGATCTGCTCGGTCACGCGCATGTTGCCGAGCTCTGCCGCCATGGCGCTGCCGGCGCGCGCCGTGATCATCAGCGACGCGAACACAGGGCTCATTTCGCGTAGCAGCGACACCGCCACCAGGCGACCGACCAGGCCTTCGCCACCGAACTGGCGCAAGCTGTAAGTGAGCTGCAGCGCCAGCACCATGCCGCTGAACATGCCCGTCAGCGACACGATGAAGATCGACTGCACGCCGATGAACTCCATCGCGGCCAGCAGTTGGCTGAAGCGATAGGGCGGCCGAATCATCCACACCACCGACTGCCCGGTCAGGATCAGGAGTCGACCCAGGTGGTCGAGCGCATTCGTGACGGGCGTGAGTAGCCTTGCCCAAAAACCAGGCTCGTCTTCTGCTGTTGATGCTGGCTTTTCGGTCAGTTCCGCCAAGGCAGCTACTCTACCCCGATTCGCCCGAAGCTCGCAGAAGGGCCGCGAGCTGCTGCTGCGAGCGGCTGCCAGTGGCGGAAAGCCTGGCCTTTCGCGGATCGCGCTCGAGCGAGAGCACGAGCGCGTCCCCCCCCAGCGCGCGCTCGAACGGCAGTCCCCACTCGACCACCAGCAGCGCGCCCTCGTCGCGCGCTGGCAAGAGTCCCAGCTCGGCCAGCGCGCGCAAGTCACCCTCGAGCCGATACAGATCTGCGTGCACCAGCTGGGGCTCGGTCGGATACTGGTGAACGAGCGTGAAGGTGGGGCTGGTCACGCGCGTGCTCGCCGAAAGGCCGAGCGCGCGCGCCAGCTCGCGGGTGAAGAAGGTCTTGCCCGCCCCCAGAGTGCCCTCCAGGATCAGCAGGTCGCCGCCCGCCAGCAGCGGCGCCAGCTCGCGTGCCAGGGTGCGCGTGGCGCGTTTGTCCGGTAATGCTCGCGACAGCTCGCTCATGGCGCCTCGCGAATCACCAGCCGACGCGGCAGGCGGCGCTTGCCGGCGAAGCCGGTGGCGACGGTGGTTTCCAGCGGCGTCGACACGACCGAAAGCACCTGCGGCAGCTTCGCCCGCAGCTGGCTGCCGCTCGCGCGCTCGTCCGTAGCCAGTTGCTCCAGGCTGGCGCGCACCAGTGCGCCGGCGTCGCGGCCGAGCGCTTCGTAGAAATCGGCGGGCACGTCGCCTGGCTTCAGGTTGGGAAAGCTGCCCGCCGAGAGCGCGAAGCGGCGCCCGCTCAGGCTGCCGAGCAGCTCGGCGCCCTCGAGGCCGAG
>DATDEV010000754.1:0-10441 GCA_036522995.1 Polyangiaceae bacterium | reverse complement strand
CGTTGCGAGCAGTACCGTATGGCTCGAACCCCCAAATTCCGCTCTCCCCGCCTCCCCGCCTCCCGGTTGATTCCCGACTGTTAAGAGCTCAGCAATGTTTCGACGGATTCTTTGACGGGGGCGCGGCCTTCGATGAAGTCGGAAACCCGGGGATCGGTCGAAGCGCGAAATTCGTCGACGGTGTCGCAGGCGATGATGCGCCCGCTGTGCACCATGGCGATGCGGTCGCTGATGCTGAAGGCGCTCTTCATGTCGTGAGTGACGACGATGCTGGTGATGTTCAGGCGCTCTTGCAGTCCCGTGATCAGGTGGTTGACGCGCGCAGTATTGATCGGGTCGAGACCCGTGGTCGGCTCGTCGTAGAGCAAGACCTCGGGACGCACGGCAATGGCGCGAGCCAAGCCCACGCGCTTGCGCATGCCGCCCGAGAGGTCAGCCGGCGCCATCTCCTCGATCCCGGTCAGCCCCACCAGCCCGAGCGCCCAGGCCACGCGCTCGTTGCGCTCGTCCTGGGTCATCTTGTTGCGAAAATGCTCGTCTAGCCCGTAGCCAACGTTGTCGCCGACATTGAGCGAATCGAACAGCGCGCCGCTCTGAAACAGCATGGCGATGCGCTGGCGCACGATGGCGAGGTCGCCCTCCTTCATCTGCGTTACCTCCTGGCCATCGAAGACGATGCTGCCATGGTCGGCGCGGAGTAGCCCGATCAGCATCTTGAGCATCACGCTCTTGCCGACGCCGGAGCCGCCGCAGATCGTCAGCACCTCGCCGCGGTTGATCGAGAGCTCGAGCCCCGAGTAGATGACCTTGGGCCCGAACGCCTTGCGCACGCCCTTGAAGCGGATCAGCGGCTCGTTGTCGGGGGCGACCATCTGCGCCCCACTCTACCAAATCTTGTCGAGCTTCAGCTCCAGCGCGTTTCCACCGCGAAAACGGTCCGGCCGCAGCTTGCCCGAAACGGCCAGCTCGCCCGTGAGCGTGGCCGCGCGTCCCCCCAGCCCGATGCCGAAGGCGCTCAGGCGCTCTCCAGAGTCGAGCGCCAGCTCGAGCTTCAAGTGTCCGCCGCTCACCTCGCGCGCGGAAACGACCCGACCGACCAGCGCCAGCGCCGGCGCCGGATTGCTCTCGCCGCACGGCTCGAGCAGCGCCAGATCGGCCATCACTCGCGGGAGTGTATCTCCCTGCGCCAGCCGCACCCGCGGCACCAGCTCGACCGAAGCCGGGGCGCCGGCGCGAGCACAGGCCGCTTCGAAGGCAGCGCGCAGCAGGGGCAGCTGCTCGATCGACAGCTCCACGCCAGCCGCGGCCTGGTGTCCGCCGAAGCGGCGCAGGTGCTCGGCGCAGCCGCTGAGCGCGTCGTGGAGCCGCGCGCCCTTGGGGCCGCGCACCGAGCCTCGGCCGAGGCCCCGCTCGAATCCGATCACGACCACGGGCTTCTGCAGCTCGGACGCCAGCCGTCCGGCCACGATACCCACGATGCCGTGATTCCAGCCCTCGCGGCCCAGCACCAGCGCAGGGCGCTCGCGATAGCCCTCACGCTCCACCTCGGCCAGCGCCTCGCTCAGCATCTGCTGCTGAACCGCCTTGCGCTCGAGCTGGCTCTGCTCGATCTCTGCGGCGAGCGAGTGAGCGCTGTCGAGCGTCGGCGCCAGCAGTAGGCGTACGGCCAGATCCGGCGCACCCAAGCGGCCCGGCGCATTGAGCCGCGGTGCAATCCGAAAGGCCACGTCCTCGGCCGACAGCGGAGCGCCCGGCTCCAGCTGGGCAAGCTCCATCAGCGCGCGCACGCCCGGTCGCCGCGCCTCGCTCAGCACCTTGAGCCCGGCGCGCACCAAGGCGCGGTTGTCACCGTCCAGCGGCGCCACGTCGGCGATGGTGCCGATGGCGACCAGGTCCAGCAGTGGCCGCAGATCCAACACGCGGCCCAGCTCGGCTCGCACTGCGGCCAAGACCGACAGCGCCAAACCACAGGAGGCCAGCCCCTTGTAGGGAAAGCCGCACTCGGGACGGTGCGGATTCAAGAACGCCAGCGCGGGCAGTGGCGCCTCCGGCACCAAGTGGTGGTCGACGACCACGGCCTCGACGCCGTGCTGCGCGAGCTGCTCGAGCGTGGCGTGGTCGGAGGAGCCACAGTCGCAGGTGACGAGCAGCCGTGGGCGCTCGGCCAGCACCCGCTCCAGCGCTGCCAGAGAGAAGCCGTAACCACCGTCGAAGCGGCTGGCTAGCACCGGCACCACGTCGCCGCCCAACGCCCGCAGCGCCTCCGTAAAGATCGCGGCGCTGGTCATGCCGTCGCAGTCGTAGTCGCCGAACACCACGATGCGCTCGCCCTGCGCCACGGCGCGCGCGATGCGCTGAGCCGCAGATTTGCGGTCCAGCATCGCGTCCGGCGGCGTGAGCTCGGCCAGCCGTGGATTCAGGTAGCGCCGCGTAGCCTCGGCTTCGAAGCGGCCCGCCTGCTCCAGCCAGCTAGCCAGCGTGACGCTCGACCCGAGCGCGCGCGCCAGCGCCTGGGCGCGCAGCGTGGCCGCGGCGGGAAACCCTTCTAGCGAGGGTTCGAGCCCGGGGCTTTGCGCACTTGCCAAGCCAGGTGCTGTCCCACGCCCGAAAAAGCGCGTCCACCACAAAAACCACACGTTGTACCTGAGCTTTGGTCGGCCAGCCCCAGGCAGGGTTGCGAGCTTCGAGCGAGCAACGCCGCTCGCACACGGTCAGTTGAGCGTGTTGGGATCGACGTCGCGCGGCTCGACGGGTCGCGCGATGAACACCCAGCGCGGCTTGTTGTCGGGGCCCTTGATGCGCACGTGCTCCTCCGGCGTGGCGCGCAGCGAGAACAGCGGGCCCTCTTCCGAAGGCTCGACGGTGACGAGCGCCATGTTGTCGAGCAGGCGCAAAGCCGAGAGCACCTCGTCGGCGTCGTCCCCGCTTTGCTCGACCAGATCTTCGAGGCTCAGGTGACTCTCGGGATCGGGCGTGAACACGTGGAGCAAGGTGTCGGCTCGCTCGAACAGCGCCTGCTGGGTAGGCGTTAGCGCCTCCCACAGCTCGGGGCTCAGGGCGAGCGGCAGCTTGTCGGTGCTGGAGGGGACATGGAGCGTAGCCATGCCGATGAACCTAAGCACCGGCCCCGCCGTGTCAACCATCGGGCCGGGGCTGGTGTCGCTTGGTCGTTGGGGATCCAACCCCAACGGGTCGAGCAGGTGTGCGCTGCCCACCACCGCCACCCGCCACGTGGGGCGACGGGGACGAAATCCGCCGAAGCGCCGGCTGAGTCGCTTCAAACGGCCGGCGCTACGTTGCTAGAGGAGGGGCGGCGTGGGTTGCCTTTTCTTTTGCCCAGCTTCGAAAAGAAGCGGCTCTCGAACCACTCCGTCAGTGGCAGCGCCACGTAGATCGAGCTGTACATGCCGAGCACCACGCCGATGGTCAGCGCCAGCGCGAAGTCCTTCAGCTCGCCGGTGCCCCAGATGAACAGACCCTGCAAGCTGAACAGCACGGTGCAAGCCGTCAAGATGGTGCGACCGAGCATTTCCGAGGTGCTGACGTTGATCAGCCGGACGAAGCTCGCGCCGCGCAGCTTACCCATGTTCTCGCGCACGCGATCGTAGACGACCACGGTGTCGTTCACCGAGTAGCCCACGACCGTGAGCGCCGCCGCGATGGTGGTCAGGTTGATCTCTTTACCCAGCAGCACGAAGATGCCGATGGTGCCTACTGCGTCGTGGACCAGGGCCACGACGCAGCCAGGCGCGAACCGCAGATCGAAGCGGAACGCGATGTAGGCCATGATGAAGATGATCGAGATGGCGATGCTCTTCACCGCGGCGTCGCGCAGCTGCGCGCCCGCGCGCGGACCGATCCACTCGGTGCGCAGCGCCGTGTCCGGCACCGCATCGACGCCCAGCGACTTGCGCAGGCCACCCATCAGCTGATCGCCCTTGCTCATCAGCTGGATCTCGACCTTGTTGTCGCGAGCGCTCTGCAGCAGGGGGTTGTTATCGCCGGGTCGCAGGGCGATCTGCTTCACGCCCGAGATGCGCTCCTTCACGAAAGCCAGCTCGGGCGCCTCGCGGTAGCGCAGCGTGATCTTGTCGCCGCCCGGGCTGAACTTGACCTCGGTCGGCTTGCGGGTGTCCGTGCACGCCGGATCGGTGCCCGTGACGCACAGCGCCTTCTCGATCTCGACCTGCTTCTCTGGCGCGATGGTCGAGACCTCGTGCACGCGCACCATGTAGCGATGCGGATTCTTGGCGTCGTCGACCTTGATCACGGTCGGCGTCGAGAAGCCCGCATCCTCGACGGCCTTACGGATGGCGCTGGGATCCACCGCCTTCTTGAAGGCGATCTCGACCTCGGTACCGCCCACGAAGTCGGTACCGAGCTTGGGCTTGCCGAACAGCAGCAGCAGGACCGAGCCGACGATCAGCGTGAGGCTCAGGGTGATCCAGTATTTCCGGACCGCCATGAAGTCATAGACTTTGTCGCCTTTGAAGAGCCGCATCGCTTACCCCATGTCCAGTTGGCCAGTGCGGCCAGTCCAGCGGACCCACAGGTCGAACATCAAGCGCGTCACGACGACGCCGGTGAAGATGTTGCAAAGCACACCGACCATCAGCGTGACGGCGAAGCCTTTGAGCGGGCCGGTACCGTACTGAGCCAGCACCAAGCCGGCGATCACGGTCGTGACGTGGCCGTCGATGATCGCAGCCAGCGCGCGCTTGTAACCGACCTCGACGGCGGCGCGCATGCTCTTGCCGAGAGCTATTTCCTCGCGGATGCGCTCGTTGATCAGGATGTTGTTGTCCACCGACATACCGACCGTCAGCGTCAGGCCGGCGATGCCGGGCAGCGTCATCGACGCGCCGAAGGACGCCAGCACCGCCAGCTGCAGGAACAGGTTCAGCCCCACCGCCAAGTCCGCGATCAAGCCGGCGCGGCGGTAGTAAAGCAGCATGAACAGCAAGACCAGGGTGGTGCCGCCGAGCGCGCCCTGCACGGCCAGCTTGATCGAATCGCGGCCGAGCGAAGGGCCGATACGCTGCTCGTTGGAGGGCGATATCGGCGCGGGCAGCGCGCCAGAGCGCAGCACCAGCTCGAGCTTCTTGGCGTCGCGCAGCTGAGCTTCGGGGTCGCCCGAGCCGAGCGTGATTTGCGCGTGGCCGCCGGAGATTTCGCTCTGGATCACCGGAGCGCTCTCGGTGCGGCCGTCCAGGATGATGGCGAAGCGACGCTTGATGTTGGCGCCCGTGATGCGGCCGAAGGCCTTGCCACCGGCATCGGAGAAGGTGAGCGCCACGTGCCAGCCACCGAGCGTGCCCTGACCCTGCTCGGGCTGGGCAGCTGCGTCGCGGATCTGATCGCCGGTCACTTCGGCGCGCGCCTTCAGGTAGTAGGTGCGGAAGCCCGCCTCTTCTTGCTTGAGCGTGACCTCGTCAACCGTGCGGCGCTCGAGCTCGAAGCCGATCTCGCGATCCGCGGGGATCTCGAGGGTGGCGACCCAGTCACGGAAACGCTGCAGCGTCTGCGTCGAGGTCTCCTTGTCGCCCTTCTTCAAGAAAGCGTAGGTGTTGGTGCGGTTGCGGGTGTCGCCTTCTGCGTCCTTACCGACCGAAACCGTCTCCTGATAGAAGGAGAGTCCCTCGGGCAGCGCCTCCGGTGACAGCTTCTTGGACAGGGCGCCGAAGAAGTCGGTCTCGTCGTCGAGCAGCTTGAACTCGAGGCGCGCCGTCTGGCTGATGATCTCGCGGATGGTCGAGAAGCTCTTCTCGTCCTCACCCGGCACCTCGACGATGATGTCCTCGTCACGCGTCGACACGGCGGCCTCGCGCAGGCCGAGCTCATCGACGCGGCGGCCGATGATCTCCTTGGCCTGACCGACGGCGCGCTCGCGGATCTGCGTTTCGACCGAGCTCTTGATCTTGAACTCGAGGTTGCGCTGATCGGCGGTGCGGGTGAACCCCAGCTCGCTGCGGAACTTCTCGAGGAAGCGGTCGTCGAGCTTGCCCGGGTCCGTGCCCTCTTTGACCTTCACGCGGATCACGTTGGCGGGGGCGCGCGGCGAGTCGATCTCCACCTTTTCGCGGAGCTTGGCGTACACCTCGTCGGACGGGACGTCGTCGCCCTGGTGGAGCCCGAGCAGCTTGGCTGCCTCGCGGCGCATGTCCTCGTAATAGTTGTCGCGCTTGTCCTTGATGGCCTCGTCGACATCGACCGTGTAGACCAGGCGCAGGCCGCCCCGCAGATCGAGGCCGGCAACCAGGCGGAACTCCACGCGCTCTTGGATGAACGCGGGACACGGAATCTTGCCGCTCGTCAAACCAGGCAAGGTGGGCCACAGCACCAAGAAGGCGAGCCCCGCGAGCGATGCCGCGAGCGAAAAGCGCATGCGCCAGCCCAGCTCGAGCACGTCGACGGCAGCAAACGCTGCGGTGAGCGCGAGCATGCCCATGACGACCATGCCCCAGAACACGTCGTGATAGGCGCAGAACGCCGCGGTGCCTGCTGCGATGGCGCCAAGCCAGGTGGAGACGCGACGTCCTCGGCTGACTAGCCCGGAGAGCAGCAGGATCAGCGCGAACGCACCGAACACTGCCGTGAGCACTCGTTCGATCCCCACGGCGCCTACCCCTTCTTCTCTGCTTGGGTCGCTATCTCGGGCGTGTCCTTCCCGAGCAGAGCGCTCTTGAGGACGTCCACCTTGACCCCCGGCGCGACCTCGACCTTGGCGTAACGATCGCCGAGCTCGATCAGCTTGCCGACCATCCCGCCCTGGAGCAGGACGCGCTCACCCTTCTGGAGCGCAGCCACCGCAGCGGCTTGCTTCTTCGACTGCGAGCGCTGCGAGAGCAGCAGCGGGATCATCAGCGCGATGACCAGAAACGGCAGATAAGCCATGATGCCCGGATCCTGGGCCGGCGGAGGCGCCGACGAGCTGGGGGCAGATGGTGCGACTTCCGTTCCCTGGTGGCCCGGGGCGGGAGGAATATTCTGAAGGGAAAACATAGTAAAGGGCGGGGCCGAGCAGGCTGCGAGAGCAGTGCGGAAACGAAAAAGCGGGCCGAAGACCCGCGACGAGACAGCGGCCGCGGCTATACCCACAATCCGCTTACCGCGCAAGGCAACGAAACCGCCCGAAACCCGTCCTACCTTGCGCTCGGCGCCTTGACACACCCCGGGCCGAGTTGTAGAGGCTGGGCCCTGATTCTTGAGGAGAAACAGTCTGCTTGCGGGAAAAGACCCGCGACCCCACAGGCGCGTAGCTCAGTGGTAGAGCATTACCTTGACACGGTAGGGGTCGGCAGTTCAATCCTGCCCGCGCCTACAAAAGCGGCTGTTTCCTCCTCGGGTCACCCTCGCCTCACCCGCTGCTGGCTCCCATTGTGACCATGTCGGGCACCGAGCGGGTGAACGCCGGCCAGCTCCTCGAGAAACACGGAGAGCGAACGGCGGATGTCGTGGCCGCTCGGGTCAACGGGGACGTGTACGACCTGCACACGCCCATCGACCCGGGCAGTACCGTCGTGCCGATCAAGGCGGCCGAGCCAGCAGCGCTGGAGGTGATCCGTCACTCGGCAGCGCACGTGATGGCCGACGCGGTGCAGCGCCTGTTCCCCGGGACACAGGTGACCATCGGCCCGGCGATCGACTCGGGCTTCTACTACGACTTCTACCGCCCCGAGGGGCCGTTCACCGATAAGGACCTGGCCAGCATCGAGAAGGAGATGCGCCGGATCATCAAGGAAAAGCGGCCCTTTTCCCGCACGGAGGTCACGCGCGAAGAGGCGCACGCCCTATTCGAGCAGATGGGCGAGACCTTCAAGCTCGAGATCCTGGCCGCCATCCCCCAAGGTCAGGCGATTTCGCTGTACCGGCACGGCATGGCCGACAAGCCGCAAGGCACCTGGTTCGACATCTGCCGCGGGCCGCACGTGCGGCACACCGGGCAAATCGGCGCGGTCAAGTTGATGAGCGTCGCGGGCGCTTACTGGCGCGGCGACGAGCACAACCCGATGCTGCAGCGCATCTACGGGACGGCCTTTCCGACCGAAGAGCAGCTGACCGAGCACCTTCGGCTGCTCGAGGAAGCCAAGGCGCGCGACCACCGCAAGCTGGGCAAAGAGCTCGAGCTGTTCATGTTCCACGAGTACGCGCCGGCAATGCCGTTCTTTCTGCCGCGCGGCGCGGGCATCTACAACCGGCTCATCGACTACATCCGCGGCCTGTACGTGGACTACGGCTACGAAGAAGTCATCACACCGCAGATCTTCGACAAGCGGCTGTTCGAGACCTCCGGGCACCTCGCAAACTACATGGAAAACATGTACTTGCCGGTGACAGCGGACCAGCTCACGGGCGACAACGCCGGCAAACCGCGCGGCGACATCGAGTGGCTGACGGCCAAGCCCATGAATTGCCCCGGCCATTGCCTGATGTTCGGGCAGCGCCGCCGCAGTTACCGCGAGCTACCGTGGCGCGTCGCCGACTTCGGTCGTCTCCACCGCTACGAGCGTGCGGGCGTCGTACATGGGCTCGCCCGCGTACGTAGTTTCTGCCAGGACGACGCGCACATCTTCTGCACGCCGGACCAGCTCGAGGTCGAGATCCTGGCCTTCAACCGCTTGCTGTTCGAGGTCTACGCCGCCTTCGAGTTCACTGACGTGAGCGTGAAGCTGGCGCTCCGCCCCGAGCATCGCTTGGGCAACGACGAGCTATGGGACAAGGCCGAGGGGGCGCTCGAGCGCGCGCTCCTCGAGAGCAAGGTCCCCTTCGAAAAGCTGCCCGGCGAGGGCGCCTTCTACGGCCCCAAGCTCGAGTTTCACGTCGTGGACGCGCTCAAGCGCAGCTGGCAGCTCGGCACTATCCAGCTGGATTACGCTCTGCCCGAGCGTTTCGGGCTCGAGTTCGTGGGCAATGACGGCACCGGCCAGCGGCCGGTCATGCTTCACCGCGCCATCCTGGGATCGGTCGAGCGCTTCTTCAGCATCTACACCGAGCATTGCGCCGGAAAATTCCCGGTCTGGCTGGCGCCGGAGCAGGCCACGCTGGTCACCGTGAGCGAGAAGCAGGCCGAATATGCCTTCAAGGTGCAGGCGGAGCTGAAGGCTCAGGGGCTGCGCATCGGCGTCGAGGCGGGACCGGACAAGCTCGGCGCCAAAATCAGAAATGCACGAAACATGCGCACGCCTTACATTGGCGTGATCGGTGAGCAAGAGGTCACGGATGGTACCGTGTCACTGCGTTCGCGCGAAGTGGGCGACCTGCCCGCAATGCGCGTAGCCGAGCTGGCGGAGCGACTTCGCAAAGAAGCACTTCCCCCGCGCGTCACGCAGAAGCAAAATTAAGCTGCTAAGGCAGCAACTAGAGGAGACACACACAAGTTGGCACTACCTGGCGGCAGAGGGCGATTCTCGAGAGACACACGCGGACCTCAGATCCGGATCAATCATCGGATCCGAGTACCCGAGGTGCGCGTGGTGGCGGAGGACGGCTCGAACCTCGGCGTGCTGCCGACCGATCAAGCGCTCAAGCGTGCGCAAGAGGTGGGCCTCGACTTGGTGGAAGTGAACCCCAAGGGCACGCCACCGGTCTGCAAGATCCTCGACTTCGGCAAGTACAAGTACGAGGAAAAGAAGAAGGCCGCCGAGGCCAAGCGCAAGCAGACGGTCGTCGAAGTGAAGGAAGTGAAGATCCGTCCCAAGACGGACGAGCACGACCTTCAGGTGAAGATCCGCGCGATCCGCCGCTTCATCGAAGCCGGCAACAAGGTCAAGGTCGTGTGCCGCTTCCGCGGCCGCGAAATGATGCACCCGCAAGTTGCTTCGGTGCAGCTGCAGGAAATCCTCAAGGCCGTCGAAGATCTGGTGAACATCGAGCAACGGCCGATGATGGAGCAGCGCACCATGGCCATGCTGGTGTCGCCCAAGCCCGTCGTGTTCCAGCGTCTGCAGCAGCTGCAGCGTGAGCGCGACAAGCAGCGCGAGAAAGAAGGCCTGCTGCCGGGCCAGGAGCGCGCCGCGTCGCCGGATCTCGAGGTCGACGACGACATCGAAGACGATGACGACGATGACGATGACGACGACGACGATGACGACGACGACGACGGCGACGAGGCCGACGGCGAGACCAAAGACGGCGAGACCAAAGACGGCGAGACCAAAAAAGAGAGCTGACCGCTCGCGAGGGGCCAACGCTCGATGAACCCCGACTACTGGCTCGAGCGTTGGCGTGAAGGCCGTATCGGCTTTCATCGCGCGGACGTGAATCCGCAGCTGGCCCTGCACCTGCCGCTGCTCAGCGACTGCGTGCGCGTGCTGGTGCCGCTGTGCGGCAAGTCGGCCGATCTCGATTGGTTGGCGGCACACGGCCTGGAGGTGGCGGGCGTCGAGCTGAGCGAGCTCGCGGCTCGCGCATTCTTCGAAGAGCGCGGGCTGCAGCCACAGCG
>DATDEV010000753.1:0-6382 GCA_036522995.1 Polyangiaceae bacterium | reverse complement strand
GCTTATGTCCAGACCGGCGAGCACGCCGACTGGCTCGCCGAGCTCGCACGAGCTGCCGAGCCGCATCTGCAGCACGGCTGGGGCGTCGCAGCTTTTCATCTCGATGCGGAAGGTCGCGTCGTCGGTCAGCAAGCAGCCGGTGTCCCGGCAACCGAGGTCGAAGATCCCTACGTTCACGGTGAGCGCGTGCTGGCCCGCGGAGCTGCACAGCAACGCATGATGCGCGCGATGCGCGAGGCCGGTCCGATCAGCTCGGTCTTGACCACCTTGGGCGAACCGACGCCGGACAACGATCCCGCATTGCTCCGCGAGGTCGCATTCGCGCACGGCGCGCGGGACGTGGTGTGCCTGGTGGCCGACACGCTGGAAGACGACTTCGTCGGCATCTGCGCGCTGCGCCGCGAGCGCTGGACAGCGCCTCCGCGGGTCAGCGCGCTCTGGTCGCGCATCTCGGCCCATATCGGCGCCGGGCTGCGCATGAGGCGCAAGGTCCAGCAGGGCGATATCGTTGCCACTCCGAGTGGTCGCATCGAGCACGCTGGCGACCTCGCCGAGCAGCCGCTGGCTTTGGAAGCGATCCGCCAGGCCGTGCGCGACAGCGAAAGCGCTCGTGGCCCGCTGCGCCACGACGACGTCGAGCAAGCCCTCGAGCTCTGGCAGGCGCTCGTATCCGGTCGCTGGTCGCTGGTCGATCACTTCGACTCCGACGGTCGCCGCTACATCCTGGCGCGTGAGAACGCGCCGAACACAGACGGTCCGACTCAGCTCACGCCGCGCCAGCGCACGGCGGTGAAGCTGCGCGCCCGCGGCCATTCGCTCAAGTTCATCAGTTACGAGCTCGGTCTCTCCGTGCCCACCGTTTCGCTCGAGCTGCGCGAGGCGCTGCGCGTGCTCGGCGTGCGCTCGGTGCTCGAGCTGGGAGCCATTTTCGCACCCGCATCGTCACGCAACCCGGAGACGCAATGAACCCGCGACCAGCAATATCAGACAACGACGCTCCTCCCGCATCAGGCCCGGTGGCGATCCAAGATCTGGATGCGCCGAGCGACCTGCGAGCCATCACGTTCCAGGGCGATGGCGGGCGCTACTTGATGCTCAGCTTTCCCGTGCAAGACGGTGAGCTGGCGCCGGAGCTGACGGCGGCCGAGCGCGAGGTGCTGCAGGCCGTGCTCGATGGTCGAACCAACGCTTCGATCGCTCGCGATCGCGGCACGGCGGTGCGCACCGTGGCTAACCAGGTGGCGGCGCTGTTCCGCAAGTTCGGCGCGTCGTCGCGGCTCGATTTGGCCCGCCGCGCCAGTAGCCTGGTAGTCGGTCGCGACCGATTCTGAGGGCGCGAGCGCCTCGCTCGGTGAGGCCGCCGGGCCGGTCAGCCGTCGACGGGTGAAGCCACGTGCAAGCCCAACAGCGCTCCGCCGTTGGTCATCACGAACGCCCGTGAGCCATACGCCGCCGGTGTCATGCTCGAGCCGTCGGCCAGGTGAATGCCGTCGATCAGCTCGCCGCCCAGCGGGTTCACCAAGAACACGCCCAGTCGCGAGGCGGCGATCATCAGCACCCCCGAGACCACCACGGGTCGCGAAACGGCGGTGGCCGGGAGCGAGCGCCGCCACAGCTCGGAGCCTGTCTCGGGATCGAGGCCCCACAGGCCGGTCGTGCCGCTGGCAGCGAGCAAGATGCGCCGCACAGGCTCGTCCCGTCCATCGCGACGGCGGTGGGCAGGTTGGTCGAACAACATGACGTCGGTGACGCCGTACAGGCCGCTGTTGGTCCAGACCTGCGAGCCCGTCTCGGCGTCGAGCGCGAACACGCCGGCCGCATAGTTGCTCACGTAGACGACCGCACCGGCTGCGATGTTGTCGGGAATGGGCGTCGAGTCGACGTCGAGCTGGTCGGGCACCTGGCCCAGGGTCTGCTCGGCTTCTGCAGCCAAATCGACCGGCTGCCAGCGTTCGGCGCCGGTTTTTGTGTCGAAGGCCGTGACCGTTCCGTCGCTGAAGCCGGTGTAGACCTTGCCGTGGAACACGGCGGCGCCGGAGTGCCCAGCGACCTCCATGCCTGCGGCGGGCGTGCGGTGCTGGTGCCACAACAGCTTGCCCGTCGCGGGCTCGATCGCCAGCAGCGTGTCGTTGGCGTTGGTCACGAACAGCGTGCCGTCGGCCAGCACCGGGCGGCGTGCCACCTCGGCGTTGGTGTTGAAGCGCCAGATCAGCGCGCCGTTCTTGGCGTTCACCTTGTAGAGCGCGCCGTCATTCGAGCCGAAGTAGAGCACGTCGTGCTCGGCGTCGTAGAGCGGCGCGCATTGCACGAAGCCAAGCGTTTCGAAGCGCCACAGCTTCTGCCCGTCGTCAGCGCGCAGCGCGTACAGGCCTTGGTCGGAAGAACCGACGAAGACGCGACCGTGCCCGGGATCGATCTCGACCTGGCCGCGCTCATAGGGCTCGCCAGTGCGACGTGACTCGGCGACCACGTTGCGCTTGAAGGTGACGTGCATCGAGCCGCTGCCGCGGTGCACCCAGAGCGGCAGCTCGGGATCCGCGCCGGTGCGGAGCGAGGCGCATGCGGCGCTCGAGGCTGCCATGCCCAGCACGGCGGTCAGTAGGCCTAGCTTCAAGGCGCCCCCGACGAAGCGGGCGGCGGTGCTTCCGGCGCGGGGGCGTCGCGGATGGGCCCCGGGGTCGGCAGCGGTAGATCCAAAGCAGGTTCGGACGCGGGCGCAGGTTCGGGCGCGGGCGCAGGCCCCGGCAAGGCGCCGCCCGGCAGCATACCGGGCTGCTTGCCTTGCAGCTGGTTGAGCAAGTCGCCCGGCAGCAGCTTCAATTGCAGCTCGCGTGCCTTGGTCGCGTCGAGCGATTCGTAGAGCTCCATCACCGACAGCCGCAGGTAGCTCATGGCGGCCGGCGTCTCCTTGAGGAGCACCAGCTTTTCGCCGGCTTTCTCGATCTTTTTGAGCGCGTCGTCGCGTTTGCCCTGCGCGCTCAGGATGCGCGCCTGGTGGTAGAGACCCAGCGCGGCGAAGTTGGCTGCGTCCAAGCTCGATAGCTCGTGGAAGGTCTTGAGCGCGGCGTCGTCTTGCTTCTGGGCCTCGAGCGACATGCCCAGCCCTTCCAGCGTTCGACCCTTGATGTCGGTGTCGGTCGCATAAGCCTTGTGCTGCTTGACGCGCTCGTAGGCTTGTTGCGCTTCCTTGTACTGACCGAGGTCGTAGGCTGTCCCGGCAGCGCCCAGATCGGCCAGCACCTGCGCTGCGCCTCCGGCCACGGTGCTCGCCAGCACGTACTCGCTCTTGGCGGCCTTGAGCCGTTCCTCGTTGGTGGCGAAGGAGCGTCGCGCGTCCTCCGGCTCGCCCTTCATGTCGCCCTCGGGCTCGGCGTTGCCAACTCGGCCCGTCTCGGCCGAGAGCGCCTTGAACAAGGCGCTGGTCGCCTTCTCGGCTTGGCGCGTGTGACGCCAAGAGTAGACCTCCCAGCCGATCCAGCCGACCAGGCCGAGCAGGATCACCCACTGCACCTTGTTGAAGTGGCTGCGCAGGAAGCCGGCAGCAGCGTGGGTCGAGCGCGCCAGGGCGTCGTCCATCATCTCGCTGGCGTCGAGGTTGCGCCGTGGGGCGCCGCCTTGCTCGCGCTCGCGGCGAGAGCGTCGCTTCTCGGCGGCTTCAGCGCGCACGCGCTCGTTGCGGTCGCGAATGGTCTCGGGCTCGCTCGCCTCGCTGGCGCGCCGCTTTTTCTTCTTCGGCGCGACAGCGGGCGCCTCGACAGCGCTCTCGCTGGCCTCGGCTTCGCTGGCCTCGGTCGCACTGATCTCGCCTTCGGCCTGGGGCTTCTCGCCCGGCTCGGTTTCCTTCGTTTCGCTCACGGCGCCGCTCTATACCACTTACCAGGGCTTGGGGGGCGGCGGCGGCAGCTCATCCGAAAGTGGCACCAAAGCCAGGGTTTCTACGTCGATACCGCGCTCGGCGTAGAGCAAAAAGCTGGCCCTGAGGGCGGCTCGGGCGCCGAACGAGTCCGGCAGGCGGGCAGCCAGCTCGAGGGGCTCGTTCGAGGGGGGCACGCTGAGGCGCAGGGCCTGGCTCTCGTCGATGACCGGCAGGCGCGGCAGGGTCGGGTTGTTGGCGCGCTTGACGGGGGCGGCTGCATCCACGCCACGCGCAAACAGCAGCGTCCCCGCTGCAGTGCCCGCGTTCTTCACGCGTACCAGCAGTCTTACCCCCTTGCCGTTGCCGCCGGGCGGGATGGTGACGGTCAGCTTTACGCCCAGGTTCGCGTCCCGAGTCAGGCGCGCTCGATCGCGCCCGCTGGGGCCGCCAATGTGCTCCAAGATTTTGGCGCGCTGCGCCAAGGCAAGCCCGCCGGGCATCGGATCGGGCACCCCCAAAAAGCGCACCAGGGGCGTCGCCAGCGCCGGCCCGGCATCGAGATCGGTCAGCGCGGTCGCCAGCGCGACGCGCGTGCTCTGCATCCGCTCGTCGGCCAGAGCGTGCAATAGCGCCCCGGCCGCCGCCTCCTCGCGGATCTTCCCGAGCGCCTGCGCGATGTACGGGCGTAGCCGGACGTCGGGCAGTGACTGCATCAAAGGCACGACCGCATCCTTGCTGCGCAGCGCGCCCAGCACCTCGAGCAGCTCACGCGAACGCTGGAAGTCGCGCGCCTTCTCGTCACGCCACCAGGCGATCAGCAGCTCTTCACCCCGCTTGTCGCCGGTCTCGCCGAGCGCCAGCGCCGCCAGCCGCCGCAGCTGCAGCTCTGGGCTGCTGAGCAGCTCGACCGTCAAGGGCGCGCCGTCACCGAGGCGTGTCAAAGCGAGGGCCGCGAAGCGCCGCACGGTTTCGTCCTCGGCGCGACCGAGCGCGAGCCGCAGGGCTGGAGCCGTCTCCTTGCGGCGCAGCTCGAAGAGCAGCTCGGCAGCCTTGCGCCGGATGGCAGCATCGGCGTCGTCCAGCAGGGCCGCGATCTCCTCGGCCGCGTCGCCATCGCCGCCGGCGCCGCGCAGGATGGCGGCGGGCCAGCCCTTGCCCTCCGCGCGCAAGCCCGACTGCTCGTAGCGGCCGTGCGACGCTGCCAGCTCGCGTTGCTTTTCGCGCATCCGGGCGAGCGCATCCGGGTGATCCGGACCTGCATCGCGAGTCTGGCCGCGATCTTTCTCGAGGTCGAACAGCTTGCAGGCGCCCAGGCGCCGGGCGCAAACCAGCCGCAAGTTGCCCTCGGCGTAGAGCGCTTGCTCGTCCGTCTCGGCGAAAGCAGTGCCAGGGCCGGACGCCCGAGCGCCGCTCAGCAACTGCCCCAAATCGCGGCCGCGAATGCGCGGCGGGCGCGGCACGCCGAGCGCGCCCAGCACGCTGGGCAGCAGGTCAATCGTCTGCACGACTTCGGTGATGCGCTGCGCTTTGACCCCCGGCCCCACCACCAGCAGCGGCACCCGCACCTGCTCTTCGTAGACGGAGCTGCCATGATAGCGCCCGCCGTGATCGCCGAATTCCTCGCCGTGATCGGCGCTGACGATGGTGACGGCGCCCGGGTCGCGTGTCTCCATCAGCGTCACGAGCTGGCCCAGCGTGGCGTCGGCCGCGGCCACCTCCGAGTCGTAGCGATCGACGTCGCGATCCCCGAAGTCGAGCCCCGGATGGGCTTCGTACGGCTCGTGCGGCCCGAACAGATGCACCCACAGGAACAGCGGTTTGTCGCGGGGAGCGCTGGCCAGGTACTCACGCACCTGCGCCAGGCGCTTTTCGCCCTCGGCAAACTCGACCCAGCGGTACTCGAAATCGAGGGCGCGCTTGGCGAAGCTCTCGAAGCGGCTGTGGTCGATGAAGAACACGGCCGGGGGATAAAAGGCTGCGGTGTGATAGCCGTAGGTGCGGAGCAGGCCCGCCCAGGTGTCCGAGTCCTCCCCCGCCCCCTGCAGCAGCAGCGGCCGCATGTACTTGCCGGTGAGCAGTGACGTGATCGAGTACGAGGTGTGCGGTGTGGGGCAGTAGGCGTGCTCGAACAGGCTGCCCCTGCTGGCGAGCGCGTCGAAGCTGGGCGTGACCTTGCGCGCGTAGCCGTAGGCGCCGACGTGGTCGGCGCGCAGCGCGTCGATCGTCACGAGCAGCATGCTGCGCCCCTCGAAATGCAGCGCACCGCCCGCCGCTCGAGCCTGCTCCTGCGCTGGCTCGTCGACGGCTCCGCTCGGGTCGCTGGCGGCTTCCTGCAGGCCGAAATTGGCAGAGAGCGTCACGACCTGAGCCGTGAGCGGCGCGGATTCGACCAGGATCAACCTCAGGTTATCGAAGCGCCCGAGTCGCTCGGCGGCTGGCCGCAGCAGCGTCGCCGCCAGCAGCGCCGGCAGCGCCAGCCCGCAGCCAGCGAGCACGAGTCGCTGGCGTCCGGTCTGCCGAGGCGTG
>DATDEV010000752.1:0-19070 GCA_036522995.1 Polyangiaceae bacterium | reverse complement strand
GCGCGCGGCAAGTGCCTCCGCGATCGGCTTCTTGCCGAACTTGAACAGCAGCCCGTAGAGGATGGCAGCGTTCAGCGCCAGCGCACCGAACGGCACCGGCATGCCCTGGGGCCGCCACAGCAGGTCGGGCTCGACCCCCTCTTTCTCGCCGAGGAAGCCGTAGAACCAGTTGACGTCGTCGAAGGTCGGCGCGTGCTCGTCGTGTCCGCCGCCGTGCTCGGCGCTGGCTACGTGCCCCACGTGCGGGGCGTGCTCGACGCCCGGGCCCTGGTCGTGTCCGTCATGAGCCTCGCCTTCGGCCAGGGCCGGAAGCGCAAACGTCAGGGCGGCGGCGAGCGTCGCTGCGCCCTTGAGCCACTTCTTCATCAGTTGGTCTCCCTGCCGAGCACGCGGGTCGCGATGTCGACCGCGAGCCGCTCGGACTGCTTGCCGAGCTCGAAGCGAATCGCGTTCTCCTCGGTTTCGATGCGCCTTCTGCCGTCCTCGACGATCTTGGCCACCGCGGCGCGGCCTTCGCTCAAAATCTGGGCCTCGAGCTTGGCGGTCTCGGCTCGCTGTCGATCGCGCTCCTCGGTGGCCGCCTGGCTGACGCGCGAGAGCTCCGCCTCGTAGCGCGTTAGCAGCTCACCGGCTCGTTCCTCCAGCTCACGCGCCGTCGCGCGCGCGCCCTCGGTGCGCTCTTCACGAAGCGCGAACACCTTGAGCATCGGATCGAAGAGCAGAGGCTTCAAGATCAGGATCAGCAGCACGAAGATCACGACCTGGAACAACACGACGTTGTTGAAATCCAGGTCGATCGGGCCGCCACTCATGGCCAGAATACGGGGAGAGGGCAGCAATTGCGGAAGGGCGCCAAGCTCGGTCATCGGCGCGCGCGCTCGTACCACCTCGGTCCCGCTCTGTCTACTGCACGCTCGAGCGCTGCTGCGTCGTTATTCCGCCCTGCCTGCAGCGTCGATCGGGGGCCAGGCGCTGTCGGTTTCGAAACGTCGAACCGAGCCGCGCCCGAGCGCATCGAGCAGCGTCTGATAGCCCACTCCCGAGCGGTCGTCACGCGCGTCGGGCAGCACGTCCAAGAGCGGCACGAGCGCGAAGGCCCGGCAATGGAGCTCCGGATGCGGCAGGGTCAGCACTGGGTCGTCCAGCTCCAGGCCCGGGCTATAGAGGAGATCGAGATCGAGCGTCCGTGGCCCCCAGCGCTCCCGCCGCTCCCGACCATGGGCGCGCTCGATCGCCAGCAGCGCTGCGAGCAGCTCGAGGGGCGACAACTGCGAGCCGAGCAGGATCGCGGCGTTCAGATAGTCGGGCTGCGGAGGCCCGACGGCCTGGGTCTCATAAACGGAGGACAGGCGCAGCACTACCCCCTCGCGGGCGAGCGCCCGGACGGCCGAAGCGAGGGTAGTCAGCCGGTCGCCCAAATTGGCTCCCAGGCCAATTACGTATTGAGGGAGCAGATCATCCGACATCGCTCCCACCGACTAGCTGGTTCAGCGGCACCTGAAAAGAGCGCCGAGGCTGCTGTTTGCGAGCCCGGGCTGGCTGGGCTAAGCGAGGCTCATGTTGGGACTGACCTCCGGCGAGCTGTTCCTCGTGCTGCTTCTGGTCGGCGCGGTGGTCTCGGCTCGGTTTTGGCCGGCGCTCGGCGAGGCCATCGCGGTCCGTTTGGGGTCGGGGCCCCAAACGACAACGGGACCGGGGTCGGGGCCCCAAACGACAACGGGGCTGCCTCCGGCGCCGGGGCCGCACTCCGAGACAGGCGGCCTGCCGAAGTCTGAGCGGACGAGCGACACCGACTCGACCTAGACTAGTCGCCTAAGTGGTGCCCGATCCTCCGGCTGGAAGCGAAACGGGAAGCTCGCCCGGGAGCTCGTCCGAGGTCGGAGCCCTGATCTTCGTGAGCGATGCGTCCGCGGAGGCCGAGCGCTTGATCTCGGCGCTGCGCACACGCGGCTATCAGGTCGTGGACGTGCCGCTCGGCCTGCTCGTCAACCGTGTATCCGTACAACGACCGGCGCTCATCTTGTGCGACGCGGACGCCCCGGGTGCTGTCGAGAGCGTCGAGCGCATCCATCGCGACGTACCCGGCGGGCACCGCGTCGACGTGGTGTTCGTGCGCGAGCGCAGCAGCCAGAGCAACGCCGACCTGACTTCGATCATCGAGCGTGAAGGTAGCGGCTCCTTCGATCGCCCGGTGGACGACGGCGCGCTCACGCGCAAGATCGAAGCGCTGATCGGCCCTCCGACGCGTCACGAGCCACGCCCGCGGCTCGCAGCTGGCGGTCGCGCACCGATCTTGGTAGCCGCAACGAGGCGGCCGTTTCGCTATGATCAAAAACCGGGCGCCTCGATGGCACCGGAGGCCGCCCCACCCAGTCAGCCGCCCAGGAGCAGTACCTGGGTGGCGCCGGCACCCTCCACGCCCCCGAGCGGCCCGGGCAGCTCACCGATCAGCTCACCGGAGCCTTCCAGCCTGCGACGCGACGATCCACCCATGTCGGTGGCGTCCAGCGTCGCGCAGCTGCCCCAGGCGCGGCTCAGCCCCGAGCTCGAAATGCTGCTCGGCCGCGCCGAGCAGCGCGTGTCGCAAAGTCGCGCCTCCGTCGCGCCGCCTTCCGATCGCCTATCGCCGGAGGCCGAGCTCGAAGCCATCTTGCCGACCGACTTGCTGGCCTCGCTCGACGAGCCGCTCGACCTCGACGACGGTGACGAAAGCGACGCCGGGCCCAGCACCCACGGTGGCGATGAACGCGGCAACTCGCGCAACACCCAGACCGGCGGCACCAAGACCGGTCAAGGCACCGGTAGCCGAGCGCCGGGACAGATCACCGCAGCCGAACCAGGCAACGAAGCGCACGCGTCCGAACCTGACAACGAAGCGCAAGCTGCAGCCGAAAGCCCGGGCCACACTGGGCCTCCGCCCAGCCGCGAAACCGAGCCGCCCAAGACTCCTCCAGCGATGCCGATGCGCGTGGGCTCGGAGCCTGCTCCTCCCCTGAGTGAGGGGGAGCAGCGCAGGACGGCGGCCGGCGCACCTTCGGACATGCCGCCGCCCAGCTTGCCGCTGATCGCGAGCGCCAGCGCGGCGCAGCAGCAGCAGGCCTCGACCAAGCCGCCCCGAGCGCAAGCGGGCGAGAGCGAACGCGAGCTCCCAAGCGCGCCCGCAGTGCTGCCGCCGCCCGTGGCCGCGCCGCCGCCCGTGCCGACCGGCAATCAGAGCCTGGAGCTGCCAGCGACCCTGCGCGCAGGCGAGGCGATCCGCTGCTTGGCCCTGGCCGTTCGCTCGCGCTACACGGGCGCGATCGCGTTCGAAAACGCGGACGGCATTCGGCGCGTCGTCTTCCGCGACGGCGACTTCGTGACCGCCGCCACCAGCGTCGACGACGAATCCCTGGTCGCTTGCCTGACCGAGCGCGGCAGCTTGCCGGCCGATACAGCTGGCAAGCTGGGTCGCAAGCTGCCGCTGTTCGGACGCCACGCCGGAGCCGCGCTGATCGCACATGGTTACCTGCAGCAAGACGAGCTCTGGCCCGTGCTGCGTAGCCACGCCGAATGGCTAATCGGGCATATCGCGCGGCTCGAGCGCGGCGAGACGGGCGTCGAGAGCGAAGTGCCGGCACGCTTGGCGACGGAGCCCGCGGTTTTCGGCGGCGCGACGGGCGCCGAGGTGCTGCTCGAGATCGTGCGCCGCGTCTCGCCGCCCGATGCGTCGGTAATGCGCCTCGGAGGCGCCGCAGTACGCCTGCGTCTCGGCAGCGGTCGGAGCCTGCTCGGTGAATGCGCGCTGGCGCCGGATGAGGCCGAGCTGGTGCGCGCGCTGGACGGCGAGGCGCTAGGCGACGTGCTGGGTCGCGCCAAGTCGAGCGACTTCGCGTCGGCGCTGCTGGCGCTGGTGGAGCTCGGTATCATCGAGACCGCTGGCGTGAGCGCGCAAGCACGACGGGCACCGGAAGCCGCTGCCCAACGCGTCGAACCGGACCGGCTCGACCACGAAGCGCTGCGTTCTCGCATCGCCGCGCGACGGGCCCTGGTCGACGAGGGCGACTACTTCGCACTGCTGGGGGTGAGTCGCAGCGCCACCAGCTACGACGTGCGGCGCGCCTATTCCGGACTGCGCGAGGAGCTCGATCCGAGCCGCATCCTGACCCCAGCCACGGCAGACCTGCGCGACGACGTCGACGCGATCCTGATCGTGATCGACGAGGCGTACGAGATACTCGCCGACGACTTGCGTCGGGAGCGTTACAGACGCGCGCTCGAGGCGGCGCCCGCCTGACCGGACGCGCTCCGGCACGCGCGGGCCAAAGCGCCCCGTCGAGGCGCTTCGCGCCTCTCGCCACCTCGCAAACGCCCAGCCGAAGGCCCGCAGCCTAGGCTGGCCCGGAAGTTGCTGACGTCGTCGGCATGACCGCACTTGCTTTGCCCGCCGATGGTGACGCAGACGTGCGCGTCATCTCCGAGAAATATAGGCTCGAGAGCCTGATCGGTGAAGGCGGCATGGGCTCGGTGTGGCGCGCCTTCAACCTGCAGCTGGAGGTGCCGGTGGCGATCAAGTTGCTGCGCGCCGAGCTGCATTCGGAGGAGCTCGGCGAACGCCTACGCGTCGAGGCTCGCGCGGCCGCCAAGCTCGTTCACCCCGCCATCGTGCGCGTGTTCGACATCGGTGAAGCCGAATCGGGTGAGCCCTTCATCGTCATGGAGCTGTTGAACGGCGAGAGCCTGGGCGAGGTCGTCGAGCGCGGGCCGCTGCCGGCCGTCAGCGCGCTCCAGCTGCTGCTGCCCATCGCCGAGGCGCTATCGCTGGCGCACTCGCGAGGCGTCGTGCACCGCGACTTGAAGCCTGACAACATCTTCCTCTCGACCGAGGGCGACTCGTTCCAGCCCAAGCTGCTCGACTTCGGCATCGCCAAGGTCACCAGTACTGCCGCAGCCGGTGGCGCCTCGCTGACGCAATCCGGCACACTGCTCGGTAGCCCGGAGTACATGTCTCCAGAGCAGGCCATGGGCGCCAGCGATATCGATGCGCGCTCGGACGTGTGGTCGTTTTGCGTCGTGCTCTACGAGGCGCTCAGCGGGACGACGCCGTTCACCGGTGACAGCGCCCAGGCCATCTTGCGCAGTGTGCTGCGCGACGAGCCCATGCCGCTCGAGTTGTTCGCGCCGGTCGATGCGCGACTCTCGGAGCTCATCCTGCGCGGGCTCGCCAAGGATCGCGAGCAGCGCCCCGCCTCGATCTTCGATCTGGGGCAGGAGCTGGCTGCCTGGCTCTACGAGCAGGGCATTCAGGACGACGTGACGGGCGCCTCGCTCGAGGCCAAATGGCTGGGCCGTTCGAGCGATAGTCTGCTCTTCACCCGCCCCCGCGCCGTCGCCAGCAGCCCTCGGGCGCAGCACGATCACGCCACGCTGGTATCGGTCGTGCACCCCATGCCGCGTCCGCAGAGCGAGCCGCTGCTCGAGCTGCCGATTCGGCGCGGTCGCCGCTGGCTGCCGGCGACCCTGGTCGCAACGGTGGCACTGTTCGCCGGCGCCGGCTGGGCCTCGTTTTCGCGTTTCGAGCCCAATCTGACGGCGTTCGGAGCGAGCCAGCCGCCGGCAGCGGCGCTGGCGGCCCCCGCGGCAGCGTTGTCACCAGTACCGGCCGAAATTTCCCCGCAGCAAAGGACCACGCCCGCGAGCCCGGCAAGCGCGGCGCCCACCATTGAAGCCACCGTCGCGCCTCTGCGCAAGCCGGAGCTCATTCGAGTCAGCGCGCGGGCCGCCGCGAGCAACATTCACGTCACGCCGGTTGTCACCAGCAAACCCGTCGCCCCCGCTCCGACACTGCCGCAAGCATTGCCAAGCCGCGATCCCGCTCAGGAACTGCTGAACCCGTACTGAGCCATGCTGCTGGACCGCTCCTCCGCCCGCTGTCGCCACCTGGTCGGCGCTCTTCTCACCGTCACCGTCTTCGTCCTACCCTTGCCGGCGCTCGCTCAGTCGAACAGCAGTGAAGCGGTGGTCGAGGCGCGGCGCGGCCAAGCCAAGCTGAGCTTTCAACGAGGCGCCGAGCTGTACCGCGCTGGACAGTACGAGGCCGCGGTCAAGGCCTTCCTGGAAGCGGATCGCTTGGCGCCCAGCCCTGCTCTCTCGTTCAATATCGCGCGCGCCTACGAACGACTCGACGACGCCAGCGGCGCTCTTCGCTGGTACCGGGACTACCTGCGACGCAGCCCCGCCGCCAAGAACGCGCCTGAGGTGCGGGCGCGCGTGGCCGAGCTGGCTGGCCAGCTCGCGCGCGGCGGCGTGCAGCAGATCAGCATATTTTCCACGCCCACCGGCGCCAGCGTGCTGATCGACGGACGCCCCGCAGGCGTCACGCCCTTCACCAGCGACCTGAAGCCTGGCAAGCATCGCATCCAGCTCGAGCTGGCCGGCTACGAGCCCACGGTCAGCGAGGCGCTGCTGGAAGCGAGCGCACCGCTCGAGCTCAACCTCACCTTGCCGCGCGACACCACGCCGACGACCACGCTGCGCGTGAGTAGCGATCCCGAGCAGCCGGGGGGCGAGCCCGCTGCTCGCGAGGGCGGGCGCCGCTTCGGGCCGGTACCTTGGTTGGTGCTCGGCGCAGGGGCGGCGAGCCTGGGCGTGGCGGCCGGCTTCGAGCTGGCGCGGCGCGCCGACGAAGACGACGCGCGCGCCGCCACCTCGCAGCTGGAGTTCAAGGCCGAGCTCGACAGCATGGAGCGCCATCAAACGACGGCGCGCGTCTTCGCGGGCGTCGGCGCGGGGCTGCTCGTCACCGGTGGCGTGATGCTGGCCTTGAATCGGCGCGTCGACGGCTCGGCTCGAGACAGCGCGGCGCCGCAGCTCGAGGCAAGCCCGCGCCTGGGCTTTGTTTGTCTGCCCGACGGCTGCGCCGCCAGCGCGCGAGGAACCTTCTGATGGCACTTTGGGGCCGAGTCCCTAGCGGCCACGAGGCCAAGCTCGGCCGCTGGCTGGCGCTCATCGCGCTCGGTCTATGCGGTTGCGCGTCGGACCTCGACGCCAGCCTCGACGGCAAGCCGTGCGACAGCGTGGGCGGCTGCGTGGACGGCTACGTCTGCGACCCGCAAACCTCGCTCTGCGTTCGCCCCGACGAGGTCACAGCGGCCTGCTCCGGCGACCAGCCGTGCGAAGGCCCGCCACCGGCTCCGCTCGAGCCTGCTCCGCCGGAGCCCGCTGCCCCGGGCCCAGAGGGTTGCTCAGCGAGCACTACGCTCTGCTCGGAGACCTGCAGCGACGTCAGTCAGGACCCTAGCAACTGCGGCGGTTGCGGCGCCACGTGCAGCTCTCCCAGCAACGGCACCGGCATTTGTCTGATGGGCGACTGCAACTTCGCTTGCAACAAGCCCTTCACTCCTTGCGGCATCAGCTGCATCGACCTGACCAACGACCGCAACAACTGCGGCAGCTGCGGCCGCGCTTGCGTCGACACGGCGGGCGGCGCCGGAGCGTGCATCGACGGAGCGTGCCAGCTCACCTGCCAGGAGCCCTTCGTGAGCTGCTCGGACACGTGCGTGGATACCAGCAGCGATCCGAGTCACTGCGGCGCCTGCGACGTCAGCTGCGAACCGGGGCTGGTCTGTTCGAGCGGCAAATGCTCATCCAGCTGCAGTGGCGGCAAGATCGCGTGCGCGGGTGCCTGTGTCGACGTCAGCACCTCGGCGCAGCACTGCGGCGCCTGCAGCGCGACGTGCCCGGTGCCGATCGGCGGCAGCCCGCTTTGCTCTGGCGGCGCCTGCGACTTCGCGTGTGCTGAGGGTCGTGAGAAGTGCGGCTCGAGCTGCCCCGACATCCAGAGCGATTCGCAGAATTGCGGCGCCTGCGGCAAGACTTGCAACGCCCCCGCCAACGGCGCCGCCAGCTGCGTGGCCGGCGCCTGCGCCACGCTCTGCAACGCCGGCTTTGCCGATTGCGACGGCGCCTGCGTCAAGACCAGCAGCGATCCTAGCCACTGCGGCTCGTGTGAGAAGGCCTGCGCCAGCGGAGAGGTCTGCAGCGGCGGCAGCTGCACGCTGCAGTGTCCGAGCGGCACCAAAAACTGCGGCGGCGCTTGCGCCGACACCAAGACCGACCCAGCCAACTGCGGCGCGTGCGGAGAGATGTGCTCGGGCGCCGACCACGCCAAGGCTGTCTGCTCCGCCGGAGCGTGCAAGCTGCTGTGCGATGGCGGCTACAACGTGTGCGGCTCGGCCTGTCTGAACCTGCTCACCGATCCCAAAAACTGCGGCCAGTGCGGCAAGACTTGTCCCAGCGTGCCTGGCGGCGCCGGCGTGTGCCGCGAGGGCAAGTGCGACGTGGAGTGCGCACCTGGGCAGACCAAATGCGACGGCAAGTGCCTGGACACGAGCTCGAGCAAGGAGGACTGCGGCGCCTGCGGCCATGCGTGCGGCGCCGCGCAGGTGTGCAAGTCAGGCGTCTGCAGCACGGAGTGCGGCGACAAAACGCCGTGCTCCGGCGCCTGCGTCGACGTCGCCCAAGACATCAACAATTGCGGCGCCTGCAGCAACGCCTGTATGGCGCCGGCCAACGGCTCCCCGCGCTGCGACATGTCCAAGTGCAGCTTTCAGTGCTCCGACGGCACCGTGCCCTGCGGCGATGCCTGCGTCGACACCAAGAGCGACGAAAGCAACTGCGGCCAGTGCGGCAATTCGTGCCCTACCCTGCCCGGCGGCACCAGTCGCTGTAACAACGGGCAGTGCGGCGTCACCTGCAACTCCGGCCTCTCCCAATGCGGCGGCGCCTGCGTGAACACCGCCAGCGATGCCGCGCATTGCGGAAAGTGCGACAAAAAGTGCCCCAAGAACAAGAGCTGCGTGCTGGGCTTGTGCCTGCTCTAGGCGCGCGCGTTACTCCGCCGCCGGAGCGCGGCTCTCCAGCACGTCGATCTCGAGCTGGTCGGCTTCGACGTTGACGAGCACGACGCTGCCGCGCGGCAGCTCACCACGGAGAATGCGCTCGGCGAGCGGGGCTTCGAGCAAGCGGGCGATGGTGCGCTTCATGGGCCGAGCACCCAGCGCGGGCTCGAAACCGCCGGCGTCGAGCAGGTATTCGATCAGCTCGGGGCCGTACTCGAACGTGACGCCACGCTGCGCAGCGAGTGAAATGCTGACGCCCTCCAACAGCCGGCGCGTGATCTCACGCACGTCGTCGCGGCCGAGCGGCGCGAACACCAGCACCTCGTCGATACGGTTGTACAGCTCGGGAGCCAGCGCCGAGCGCGCCGCCTGCACGATCTTGGCACCCACGTCGTCGATCGCAGCAGGCTCGCCGCCGCCGAAGCCGACCCGGCGCTTGGACGCCTGGCTGAGCACGTCCGAGCCGAGGTTGGACGTCATCAGGATCACGGTGTTGGTGAAGTCCACCAGGCGGCCGCGACCGTCGGTCAGGCGACCCTCGTCGAAAACGCCCAAGAACGTCGTCAGCACGTCGGGGTGTGCCTTCTCGAGCTCGTCGAGCAGGATGACTTGGTAGGGCCGGCGTCGTACCGCTTCGGTGAGCTGTCCGCCCGCCTCGTGCCCCACGTAGCCGGGTGGCGCGCCAATCAAACGCGCGACCGCGTGTGCCTCGCTGAACTCGGAGAGATCGAGCCGCGTCATCGCGCTCTCGCAGTGGAACAGCACCTCGGCGATGGCCTTGGCGGTCTCGGTCTTGCCGACGCCGGTCGGCCCGAGCAAGAGGAAGCTGCCGATGGGGCGGCGCGAGCCGAGCCCGGCCGCGTTGCGCCGCAGGATGCGCGCGATGCGCGCGATCTGCGCGCCATGACCGACCACGCGATCGGCCAGGATCTCTTCCAGGCGCAGCATGCGATCGCCGTCCGACTCGAGCAGACGCTCGACGGGCATGTCCGAGAGCTCCGCCACGACCTCGGCCACGGCCTGCGTGCCGACCTCGACCTTGCCGCGGCGCCTCGTGCGCGCGCCGGCCAAATCCAGGATCGAAACGGCCTTGTCGGGCAGCGCCCGCCCGGGCAGATAGCGGATTGACCAGGCCACGCCCAGCGCCAGCGCTTCGCGCTCGTAGCTCACCCTGTGGTGCTGCTCGAGGCGCGGGCGCAGCGCGTCGAGAATCAAGAACGCATCTTCCCGCGAGGGCTCTTCGACCTCGACCAGGCCGAAGCGGCGCGCGAGCGCCGCGTCGTGGCCGATGGACTTCTGGAACTCCTCGACGCTGGTCGCGCCGATGCAGGGCAATTCGCCACGCGCCAGCGCCAGCTTGAGCTCGGAAGCGATCTCCTCGGCAGCTTCACCCAGGAACAGCTGATGGATCTCGTCGAAGAACAGCACCACGCGCCCACGCGCTGCGCGCACCTCTTTGCGGATGGCAGCGATGCGACCCGCCAGCGCGCCGCGCACCGCCGTGCCCGCAACGAGCTCTCCGATCGGGATCTGAATCACCAACCGATCGTCCAGCGCTTGCACGTCCTGCCCGTCGGCGATGCGCTGCGCCAATCCGCGCACCACGCTGGTCTTGCCCACGCCCGAGACGCCGACCAGGCAGGGATTGTTGCCTTCGCGCTTGGCCAGCACGTCCAGGGTCTGCTCGATCACGTCGTCACGACCCACCACCGGATCGAGCTCGCCGCGCGCTGCGGCCAGCGTGAGGTTCTTGCCGAGCTCGCTCAGCAGCGGAAAGCGCTGCGGATCCAGTTGAAATCGCTCTTCGGCGAGGCTGCTCGCGGACGGCGAGCTAGGCGGGGGCCCGCCTCCGCCTGCCTGCACCCGCGTGATGGAGAGCCCGGTTCGGGCCGGCTCGGGCGCCGAAAGCGCGAAGGCGGGGGCCGCGGGCTGGGGCAACTGCATCAGCGGCACCGCTTCGGCCGGTCCCACCAGCTTCTTGCCAGGCGGCAGCGGCGGAAAGAGCGGAACCTTCACCGCGGTCGACTTGCGTTTGGAGAGCCCGTCGGCGTCGCTCGGCGCAGTCGCGCTGCTCTGCACGCTGCTGACGCTCTTGGCAACGGCTCCAGCCATTGGCTTGACTGGCTGCGGACGCCTGCGCCCCACCAGGCCCAATCCCAGCTGCATGGTTTGAGCGCGTAGTCGGCTCACGTCGACTCCGAAGGCCTCGAGGCAGCGGCGCGCCACGGCGCGCTGCTCGCCCAAGAGCGCCAGCAACAGATGCGGCGACGACGGCGCGTTCGTCCCCATGCGCGTGCCAATCTCCCTGGCACGCGCTAACGCCGAGGCGATTGGCTCGGCCAGCTCGTCACCTGCCAGGCTCTTGGCGCCGCGCAGGATTTCTTCGCTCGAAAGCCGCCGCTCGCGCAGCAGCTCGGCGGTCGAGCTCGGCTCGGCTGCCAAGGCCGCCAGCAGGTGGGCGGTCGAGAGGCGCTCTGCCGAACGTCGGGCCAGCTCTTCAGCCAGCTTGCGCAGGTCGCGGAGCTCGGGCTCACTTGCCAGGGCGGACATGGTGGCCCCCACTAGTGCCCGCAGGGGCCCCCGGCGGCCAAGTTTGTGGCGCCCGGAACACCGAGGGCCAACTATCGAGAAATGCTAGAAAAAACCTGCTTACCCAGCGCGTCGAAAATCAACAGTCGCGCCGGGCCCCCCACCGCCACCCGCGGCTGCCGCGCCGCGACGCTGACGCCCTGGTTCTCCGTCACCACCCGTACCCAGTCTTCCAAGCCCGTGGGTGCTTCAGCCGGGAGCGGCACGCGCGCGAGCTGACTCAGCTCACTGTCGAACAGCTGCAGCTCGAAGCGTGGCCCGGCGCCGGCCACGACCACCACTGCCACGAGCCGTCCTTCATCGCCCACGTCGGCGGCCAGCGGCTGTCCGGAAAGCTGAATGCCGGCGAGCTGTCGGAAGCTCGGGCTGACGATCGCCCTGGACAGCCGCCCGCTCTCGTCCACCAGGAAACACTGGTCGAGTCGCCTCGCCGGCAGCGCCCAGATCAAGCGCGGCATATCCGGCAGCCTCAGCGCAGGCAAGCGTGCCCCGCCCGGCCCAAAGCGCTCCGCCTTGCGGTCGCTCCAGTGGATCCAAACGCCTTCACGTGTCGTGCCGAGCACGTCGCTGCCCGCCGCTTCGAGCTCGAGTCGCTGGCTCGGAAGCAAGATGCCCTGCACGCTCGGGTCTAGCTCCAGGCTGCTCAGGCTAGCTGGCGTGGCGCTACCACCGCCCTCATCGAAGACCCAAACGCGGTCGGAACGTATCGCATCGGCGAGCAGCGACGAGCCGGGCAGCAGCACCGGGCGAGCTAACGTCCTGACTTGCTTGTTGCTCGGCGCGAAAACGAGCAGACCCCGCGCGCCGGCAGCCAGCAAGCTCCCGTCCGCCAGCGACACTAGCGCGCGCGGACCTTCGAGCGAGCGGCGCAGCACCACCTCGAATTCGGGGCCGCCCCGCACCACGAGCTCGGTGGCCGTGAGCTGGCCGACCACGCCATCGCCGAAGGCGAGCCGGGCTTGGCGCAGGCGCACGGGAGCAAGCTGCAGCTTGCGGGCCTGGACTTCTCGAGCCGTGGCCTGCGCCGCGCTGGAAATGGGCGCGACGCGCCGCGGCTCGAGCGCCGATGGGGACGGCCGGGCGGCGCCAGGAGCCAGGACCGGCGCAGGCAGCGGCTGCTGTTCCAGGTCGGGCTGTGCCTGCTTGCAGCCCAACAGCCACAGCGAAAGCACGCCAGCGAAGCCCGAGCCAGGACGCATGAGCCGCTCGAGGATAGCAGCCGCCGCCGCGCTGCGTGCTAGCTTCGCGCCATGCTGCCGCGCCCAGCCGTCCTCGCGCTTGCCACGCTCGTACTGCTCGCCAGCAGCGGTTGCGGCAGGGTGCGCGAGATCAGCGCCTGCCGCGCGCTGACGCGCGAGGTCAATCCGGTCCTGACCGAGATCGAAGACCTCTCCAAGCGACCCGGCGGCGGGGACCAGCTGGCCATGGCCAAGCGCTACGCCGAGCTCGCCGCGCGCCTGAGGGAGCGCAGCGCCAGCGGCGGCAGCTTGGCGACCGCGTTGGCTGATTACTCCAGCATCCTCGATGCCACGGGCCTCGCGCTGCGCGGTCACGAAGAGGCCACGCGCCTGAACCAGCCCGCTCGCATCACCGAAAAGCGCCGTGAGCTCGAGCGTCTGGTCAAGCGCGAGCGCGCTTCTGCAACGCGCATCGACGCCGAGTGCCAGAGCTGAGCCGGCCCCTCAGCGCGTGCCCTTCTTCTTGACCGGCCTGGCCACGTGGCGCTCGATCGGACCGATGTTGATGTGACCCCACGCATAGCTGACGAAGCGCTTGAACGGGCCGGGATCGTCACCGCCCAGAATCCACAGCTCTCGTGGCTCGCGCTCGATGTGCAGTGAGCCCGGCACGAAGCCACTCTCGGCCCAGCCCAGCAGGTCCGGCGCCCCTACCCCGAGCCGCAGGAACAAGAGCCCGCAGCTCGGCTGCTTGCCGAGCCCCGCGCAGATGCGCGCCACGTGCAGATCTTCGTTGGCTATCGGCCGCCAGATCCAGAACATCTCGACGCGGGGCTCGCCGAAGCGCCGGAGCTGGTGCTCGGCATCCGCCGGCAGGGCCGCCATGAAGGTCCGCCCGAGCTCCTTTTCGACCACGCCTTTGGCTTCGAGCTTGGGCCCGCGTCGCACGTCGAGCACGACCTCGGTCGTGTTGGCTGGGCCGGCGCAACAACGAAACCCCACGTTGGCCGCGCTCGCGCTCGCGAGCCTCGGCTCGGCGTTGGCGCAGCGTCCCGTGAGCTCGGCGTTGGGACCACTGCCGCCGCGCACGGCGAAGAAGCCGGCTTCGGTGCCGCGGCCCCACGGGCTTTGGGTCCATTCGAATGCCCCACCGTGCATGTCGCGCACGCCGAACTCGCTGCGACACGCCACCCGCAAGCCGCTCGGCTTCAGCACCGGCTCGCTGCCGGAGCCGCAGCGGTCGGAGCGGTAGCTGGCTCCGTACTCGAAGCTGGTGTTGCTCGGGCCCTTGCAAGCTCGCTCCCACTCCAGCTCGCCGCACAGCCGCTTCTCTTGCTCGCCGCACAGCTTGATCGCCCCGTCGCGCGTGACGTTGGTGAGTGGAATCGCACCCTCCTCGTTGGGATACGGAAAGACGTCGATGTAAAAGCCTTTCAGGATCACCTGCTCACCAGGCATCTCCTGATCGGCCAGGCGCGGCAGCTGCTGCGGGGGCGTGCCGGCCACCAGCGGACCAGGCTCGATCCAGACCATGCCGCGCTTGGGCGGAGGGGGCGGCGTGGGGGCCGCTATCGACGACGGGCGCGACGCGCTGGGCGTAGGCGTCGGCGGCGCGCTGGACGAGTCGCTCTTGCGGCAACCAGCCAGCAGCGAGATGCCGATACCGAGCAGCGCCGACGCGACCGAGCGCGCCGCCACGGCTCAGCCCTCCCCGCGCTCGCCCTGTTCTCGGAGGCCGAGCTCTTTCATCTTCAGCTGCAAGCCTTTGCGCGAAATCTTGAGCAGCCGCGCGGCGTGCGTCACGTTGCCGCTGGTCTGCTCCAGCGCGCGCACGATCAGCTCCCGCTCCAGCCGACTCATGGCCGCCTTGACCTGCTCCTTGAGGCCGTCCGCCAGCGCCCCGGACGTATGCTCGCTCGAAGTGGGCGGCAGCGGCGTCGAGGCGCTCGGGTCCGGAACGCCGCTGCCGCGCAGCTCGGCTGGCAGATCGCCGACGCGCAGCTCGCTGCCGTCACAGAACAGTACGGCGCGCTCGACCACGTTCTCCAGCTCCCGAATGTTGCCCGGCCAGGGATAGCTCATCAGGCGCGACAGCGCGGCTGGCTCTACGCCGTCGACCACCTTCTTCAGCCGCGTGTTGAACTTGCGGATGAAGTGCATCGCCAGCAGCGGGATGTCACCTGCTCGCTCGCGCAGCGAAGGCAGGCGCATCGGCACGACGTTCAAGCGGTAGTAGAGGTCCTCGCGAAAGCTGCCCTGCGTGATCTCCTTCTTGAGGTCGCTGTTGGTGGCGGCGATCAGGCGCACGTCCACGCGAATGGTGCGCACGCCGCCTACGCGCTCGAATTCGCTCTCCTGCAGCGCGCGCAGCAGCTTCACCTGCATTTCGACCGGAATCGAACCGATCTCGTCCAAGAACAGCGTGCCGCCGCTGGCCAGCTCGAAGCGTCCGGGCTTGGAGCCCACGGCTCCCGTAAAGGCTCCGCGCTCGTAGCCGAACAGCTCGCTCTCCATCAGATCCTTGGGAATCGCCGCGCAATTCACCTTGATGAAGGCCTTGTCGCGCCGCGACGAGCTCTCGTGCAGCGCGCGCGCCACCAGCTCCTTGCCGGTGCCCGATTCGCCGGTGATGAGCACGGTTGTCGGCGTGTCGGCCACGCGATCCAGCACCGCGTACAGCTCGAGGATGCTCGGGCTCTGACCGATGATGCCGTAGCGCGCCCCTTCGATCGGGATCTCGTGAAACGGACCACTGGCTTCGGTCGCAGACAGGTCGCGCGTGCGCAGCGCCTTGGCCACGATCGTGCGCACCTCGAGCTGGTCGAACGGCTTGGTCAGGTAGTCGAAGGCACCGGTCTTGAGCGCCTCGACGGCGTTGTCGACCGTGCCGTGGGCCGTGATCATCACCACCGGCAGCTCGGCGTCGAGGGTCTGCGCGCGCCGCAGCAGCTCCATGCCGTCGATCTTCGGCATGCGCAGATCGGTGATCACCAGGTCGATGTGATGGTCGCGCAGGATGCCCAGCGCCTGCTCGCCGTCCTCCGCCGTGTGCACGTCGTAGCCGTCGCGCTCCAGCTGCGCGCTCAGCACGCGTCTGAGGTTGGGCTCATCGTCGACGACTAAGATCTGCTTGTGCTCTGGCAGCATTGGCGGGCGGTAGGCGGAGCGCTGGCCCCGGCAGTATTGAGCTAGTTACAGCGATCGCCAGCCAAGTGCCCGGGCAGGAACGAAGGGCAGTAGAAGAGCGCTGTTTTGCCGTTGCCGGTAGCTCCGGCCGCGATGATCTGACGCTTCCCCAGGTCGGGCAGCGCGATGGCGCGTCCAAGCTGGTCGTCTTTTTCCGCTGACGACATGAAGAGGATGTCGAGGAAGTCGAAGTCGGCGCGCTCTTCGACGTCGTAAATCAGCAGCGCTCCGGCGCCGTCGATGTCGCGCACCTTCATGCGCGGAGCACCCACCACCACCTCGCCGTCGCCGTCGCCGTCCAGATCACCGACGCCGACCGCGGCACCGAACTCGGACCCCGCGCAGCCCGAGAGGTTCTTGCTCGAGCCGCACGTGAACGACGTGACGAGCGCGCTCGGGGGCAAGGCCGCAAGCGAGCAGCCCGTTTGGGTAGTCGGCAAGAGGGTGGCGAGCTCGGTGGCGCTGAATACGTAGACCAGGGACTCATCGGCGATCACCAGCACGTCGCCCGGATCGTCGGCCAGCAGCTTACCCGTCGCGAAGGAGCGCCCGAAGCCGGGCGTACCGCCCAGGCAGCCGAGATAGCTGGGCGCGGCGTGACCGTCGGGGCTCAGGAACAGCCGAACCTCGGACAGGTCGGGGATGCCCACGACCAGCAGGCGAGCTTCACCCACGCGCGCCACGGTCAGGTTGCGCGCGTTCGGCGGATGCGCGGAGGTGACGTCGGTCACCTCTGGCCATCTGCCGCGACTTTCGGCCGGATAGGGGATCTCGACGAAGCGCCGCTTGGAATCGAGCGCCGGGTAGAACCAAACCGCGTCCTCCTCGTCGGCGGTGGCGAGCAGTGTCGGAGCGGCGCCGTGATCGGCACCGAAGCGGAACTGCGTGGGCTGCGCCCGGTTGATCGAGAACTCCAGCAGCTCCGCGACGTCGGCCGGCACGTCGAGCGCATACTCGACCTCGTCGTAGCAGCGCACGACCACGCCCGGATCGCCCGCCGCGGTGCCGGCACCGTCCACGAAGCACAGCGGACGCTCTTTGCCCGGTGACGAGGTACCAGTCAGAGCCACTGGCGAGCTCGAGAAGTAGCACGGCGTCGGGGGATCGGCGTTCAGGCAGTGGCCCCTGTCGGTAGCGTCGAGCGTCGGTGAGTCCGCGGTACCCAGCTCGAACTCCGCGCCCCCGCCCACCAGCGGAGCCCCGCCCACCAGCAACGTGACGCGAGTCTCGCCCGACGACGGGTCTTCGTAGGTGCCGGTGGCCAGGCTGGTGGCGAAGCCGTTGGCCAGCTCTTCGGGCCGGTTGAGCAACACGATCGGCGCGTTTTCGGTGATGTCGTCGAAGCGACTCCAGGAGCAGCCGCAGCCGAGCAACAGGGCGAGCGGCAAGCACGAGCGGCCTAGCAGACGCTTCATCAGAACTTGCCTCCAATGAACAGACCAGGCGCGTCGGGCGCCACGGCTCCGACGCTCACACGCGGCGCGGCGGCGGTAAAGTCGGCTGCTGGCGGCGACTCCGGGCGCTTTTGCGGCTCGGGCGCGCCACCGCGCGCGAGCCCGCTGCGCGGCGTTGCGGCCGAGACCGCGACCGGCTGCTGCTTACGCGGGTCATCGAACTCCACCGGCTTGTCGCTGCGTATGCTGGAAGGTGGCAAGGGATCCTTGACGAAGTTGTAGGTGGCCAGCACGCCCAGCACTCCGCCCACCGCAAAGCCGGCGTTGGCGCCGACCGCATACCAAGTGCCCTTGGTCGCGCGCGAGTCGTTCTGCTCCAGGCTGCCCTCCTGGCGATCGTGCTCGAGCTGATCGTAGATGCGGTTCGACTCGGTGCCGAAGTAAGCGGCCGCGCCGATGAACGCGGCTCCCAGCACTGCCTGCGTCCAGGCGGCACCGCGCGGGTATTTCGGGATCATCTTCACGTGGACAGGCAGCACCTGCCCGCGCGGCACGTTGACCATGCCCTCGAACGTCTTGCGACCGTCCGCCACGACCGTGAGCTTGTGCTGACCCGACGGAGCCCTCACGTCGAGCGGCTCGGTGCCGCTGCGCCAGACGCCTTTCGGTTCCTCGTCGAGGCGCACCTTCACCTCTGGCGCGTTCGAGTCGATGCGCAAGAAGCCGTACTGCACGCGCACCATCGACACTTCCATCGCCTTCTGCTCGCCGTGCTCGACCATGACGCGTCCGAGCACGGGCTCGAAGCCGGGAGCTTCCACCAGCACTTCGTGCTTTCCCGATTGCACCAGCTCGCCGTGCGGCGTGGTGCCCCAAAAGTTTCGCTCTTTCTTATTGTCGTCGATCCAGACGTAAGCGCCCTTGACGTTGGCCGACACGCGCAGGAACGCCATGAACTCACCCTGCGACAGGTTGGCCTTGAACTGGTAGACGTGACCGGGCGAAACGTCGATGTCGGAGTGGCTCTCGTTGAAGTCGCGGAACTTTTCCACGACCACGTGGTACTTGCCGACGGCCAGCGTGAGGTTGGCAGGCGCGCGCGCGCTTACGATCTCACGCCAGCCCGGGTTTTGTCCGCCTAGCGCGAAGGCTGCGGCGCTGTCGTCGATGCGCGCGTAGAAGCGCAGCGGAGCGTCCGCCGGCTCCGTCTCGACCACCACCAGCGAGCGCATCGCGCTGTCGTCGTCGACTTGCGGGCTCGGGGCACCGGCGGGCCCACCGCCACCGCCGACGCCTTCGCTTCCAGCGCTGCCGCCACTGCCGCCCACTGCGGGTGCAGGAGTGGCAAGGCTCTTGGTGACCTCCAGCGCGGCGATGCGCTGGTTCACCTTCTCCAGATCCGGCGCGTTGGGATCGACCTTCACGTAGTCGCGGAACTTTCCAAGCGCGCGGTCTACGTCGCCGAGCTTTTGGTAGCAGACGCCCGCGTTGAACAAGAAGGCCGAGTACGGGTACTGCTTGAAGCCCCCCTCGAATACCTCGGCCGCACCAGGGTAGTTGCCCGCCAGGTAGAGGCCTTGCCCCTTCTCCATGAGCTGCCGGATGGCCTCGAGCTTCTGCGTTGCGCTGCCGGTCTGAGCGGTGGCGGAGCCCGACGCCGCAGCCAGCGTGTAGAGCCCAGCACCCAGCGACAGCACGGCAACGACGCGACGTGCGAAGGAAGACGATCTCACCGCGTGAAACTTCGCCACGATCGCGCCCGCGGCACAAGACCGCACCGCATGCTCGTTTTCCGGCCCCTTGGCCGATTGACTGAGCTCCTGCCATCGACCCGGTAGGCAGCGCCG
>DATDEV010000751.1:0-4191 GCA_036522995.1 Polyangiaceae bacterium | reverse complement strand
ATTGCCATTGACGGTGTGCACGTCGAAGACGACGCAACGACGCGTCTAGCGCTTGCCGCCTTCGAGGTCGGCGCCGCGGATTTCGCTGATTATTTGATCTTGGAATCAGCGCGGCGGGGCGGCGCACTCCCCCTACACACCTGCTTGAGCCATGCCGATGGCACCATGCTCGTCTAATCCACCGCGCGAGCGTGGGTTTCGGCGAGACCGGCGGTAGGCTACACCGACCTCGGAAATGGATGCGGTTCACCTGTGTTGAATGCCTCGCGTCTATGGTTGAGCGCTCGACTCATCGTTCGCTCTTCCGGTCGAGAAGCGCTTAGGCGTGGCTTGCCGCTCTATCTGACGCTTGGAATTGGCGCCGTCGTCGTGTTTGCAGGCAATGGGCTGGATGCGGCCAGCGTCATCCGCTTGCTCGATGGCTCCGGGTGGCTCAGGGCGGGAGGCGTCGCCGCTTGGCTTGTCGCCTCCCTCCCCGTCGCGCGCGCCTTGCTCCACGATCGACAAGTTTTGCTGCTGAAAACGCAGCCAGTCCCCACGCTTGAAATCCTAACCGTGCTGTTCGTCCTCTTGGGGCTGGCTGAAGCTCCTTGGATTGCGCTGTGGGTCCGCGGGGCGGGGGCGTTCGAGGCCGTTGCCGCCTCGCTGGTGGCGCCGGCATTGCATGTGCTGTGGCTCACGCGGCCGTGGCGCGCCTCCACTGCGTTCCTACTTCTTGCGACCAGCGCGCTGTGGGTTTCCGGCTTCCAGCCGGCCACCATACCGATGGCCTCACTGGCGCTCTGGCTCGGCATTCGCGCTGCCTGGGCGCGCGGCCCGGACGAGCTCCCGGCGAAGCACGCTTGGCCGATGCGCGGCCCCGCGAGCTTGGCGCTGGCCATGGCGTATCTGGCGACGCTGCTGCGCGCGTACCAGGCCGTGCTGGTCCGCTGCACGTACCTGTGCGTCAGCGGCGCCTTCATCGCCTACTTGTTCGTTCGAAACAACTCGGTGTCGGGGTTTTCCCGCACAGCGGCTCTGGCCGAGGCGCTGTTCGTTCCGTTCGCTTCGATCGCGCTGGCGAGCAGCGCAGGCCCTCTGCTCAGAACCGAGCGACGTGCGGCGTGGGTTCTGGCGAGCGCCAGCGTGAGCCCGGCGCGGCAGCGTTTGGCCGTGGCGCTCGCCCTCGCCGTCGTGGCCGGCTCCCTGGCCTTGCCCTACTGCGCAGTGCTGGCCTTTGGGCTCGAGCTGGTGACGGCTGAGTGGGCGCAGCTGATCGCCGAGCACCTGCTGCTCGGCTCGTCGTTCGCCGTGATGGCCGAAGGCGTGGCGCGCCGCGCCCTGCACGACCGAGGGCGCGACAGCCTGCGCCTCATGCTCGGGATGGGCGGGTTGACGCTTGTTTACGTCTCGAGCCTCGTGACGTTCGATCGAAGCGTAGGGCTGGTGGCCTGGCCGCTGATCGCCGCAGGCCTGCTGCTCTGGCGCTCCCGCCGCGACGCGAGGCGGGGAGGCGCGGCGCCCCCCCCAACAGAAAGACCCGACATGTTGACGATCTCCAACGTTCATAAGGTGCTGGGTGCCAATCGCGTCCTGCAAGGTGTCGACCTGACTGTCAGCGAGCGAGAGGTGACGCTCAGTCACGGCGTCAACGGCGCCGGCAAGTCGACCCTACTGCGCATCATTGCTGGCCTGACGGCGGCCGACACCGGCACGCTTCGGCTCGGCCGAGCCGACCTGGAGGGAAGCAGCGTGGCGTACAAAGCTCAGCTCGGTTACATCCCCGATTCGAGCGACGCGTTTCCGGATCTGCTGGTGAGTGAGTATGTAGCGCTCGTTCAGGGGCTCAGGCGCCCCAGCGTTGCGTCAGTCGATGTGCCACAGCGTTGGCTCTCGCTCCTCGGCGTCGATCGCACCTGGCGCCAGTCCCTCGCCACGCTTTCGTTCGGTCAGCGCAAGCGCTTGTGCACGTTGACGGCGCTGATCGGCGATCCTTGGCTACTGGTGTTCGACGAGCCCAGTAACGGCCTCGATGCCGCCGGAGTGGACGTGCTGCTGGAGCTCATTTCAGCGCGATCCGCGAAGGCACAAGCAACGCTGTGCTGCACCAATGACGCAGCCTTCGCGGCGCGCCTTGCCGGCCGCGAGCTCTGGCTCGAGCACGGACGCCTGCGTGGCCGTGACGCTAAACAGCGCTAGTCGAGTAGCGCGCTAAACTCCTCCACCGTGATTCCCACGGCCTTGATGATCGCTCGCAGCGTGCCGCGGTCGAGCTCACCATGCATCGGGACGGTCAGGGGGGCGCGACCCGGACACTCGAGGCGGACGTGGCTTCCACGTTGGCGCGTCTGCACGTAACCGAGGCGAGCAAGCGCCGACACGCATTCTCTACCGGAGATGAGGGGCGGAGCGACCACAGCAGCACTTACGCCGCAACAGTGACGTCGACCAACTCGCCCTTCGGCTCGTCGCCCGCTTCCAAACAGAGCGCGATGGCTTCGGAAATGTTGGCGAGCGCCTCTTCGCGCGTCTTGCCTTGCGAGATGCAGCCGGGAAGAACCGGACATTCGGCAACAATCCACCCGTCTTCGCCGGGCCGCAGGACGACCGGTAGCTTCGTCATGAGAACCACACGCTAGCATCGCCTCAAGGAAACGACCAGGCACACTGCGGCGAACGCCTACCTGACCGCACGCCGCGCTAGAGCTGGGAACCCGGCGGGCGGAGCTCGCTTTAGGGCAGGGGAAGGGCAGATTCCGCGCCCCACTGCGTCGTGGCCGTGGCGGTGAGCGCGCCTGCGGCGCGATGCCGTGGGCCGCGCAGCGCGCGGGGTCGATGAGCGCGCTACTCGTTGGGTGCCATTGGACTGGCGTCGGAAGGATCTGAGCTTGGGCACTCCTCTTCGAACTGAGGAGCGCTTCCACCGATGTGGTCCCAGGGTGCCTTTGAGCCGACGAACGTGTGCATTCCAATTTGAACGCCAGGGTCACCGTCGACTGTGCCGAGCGTTACGCCATACACCTTGCCGTTGAGAATGCCGCATAGCGTGGAACCACAGTTGCGACAGAAAGCGAAAGCCCAGTCTTTTGCAAAAACGTGTTTCGTTAGCTCATCCGCGCCGACGACCCAGCTGAGCTTGCTACCGTCCGGGATCTCAGCGAAGACCGATGACGCGCCGCTGAATGCCTTGCGACAGCGCGAACAATGACAGGCGCTCGCACGGCCGAGCGCTCCGTCGACTTTGTAGCGGACCGCGCCGCAAAAGCACCCACCCTCAATCATTGTTCGTTGCTCCTGATCCAAATCGCGGGGTCGCGACGATGCGGTCCGAATGGCTCACCGCGCAAGCTCGAGCCGACGATCATGAATCGCGCGTCAGCGGCCAGTAAGGCGCGTAATAGATCGAGAAAGTCGGGGGTCATAGGGCTGGTCGGGATGCGCTAGCGCGTGCATCTCCAAGCTGAGCTCCCAGGCGAACTGCGCGCGCCTATCCACCGGGATGCGATCCCAGTACAGCGCATCGGCGTCCGCTTCGGCTTCGTTTTCACCAGCACGGAACACCCGGACCTACCCTGATCCCTCCTATGTCGCTCAGGCGGCGTCGTCGGTCTGGTCGACGACGCGCACGTCGATTTCCAGGGTTCCGCCCAGGATTGCGGCGTAGTTGCGGCAAAGCTCGAGCGCTTCGGCCATGTCCGAGAGGTCGAGGATGGCGAAGCCGCCGATCAGTTCCTTGGACTCGGCGAACGGGCCGTCGGTCACGTGCAGGGCGTTGTTGGTGAAGGCGAGCCGCTTGGCGGTGCGGCCAGGCTCGAGCCTGACTGATTTGACGAGAACGCCGGCTTTGGTCATTTCCGTCTTCAGTCGCGTCAGCTCGGCCTTCTTCTGTGCACTGCGGCCACTGGCTTCGGTTTCGGCGTCGGCCTTCTCGATGAGCAAGAACTGCAAAGGCGGATTCTCGGGCATGGGCATCAGGCCAATGTCCCAGGGCTCGTTGACTTTGCCGAGCTCGAGCTCGCCGTCGCCGAGGACTTTGCCGTAGCGCTCCGCCCAGCCGATGGCCTGCTCGCGTGTCGCTACTTTCAGCTGCAGTACACTCGAGGGCAGCTCGTGCTGGCCGGCGTAGGGACCGTGCTTGATGGTGCAGCGCCCACCTCGGAACACCAGCCGTGTGCGGTGCTTGCTGCCGCTCAGTCCGGCGCCATCGACGAA
>DATDEV010000750.1:0-3176 GCA_036522995.1 Polyangiaceae bacterium | reverse complement strand
TGGCCCCGATGCCGGCCTTGGCCCAGGACGCCCCCGCCGCGACTTCCCCCGCCGCGCCGCCCGAGCCTGCGCCGGCCGAGGTGGCAGCCGCCGCCGAAACCCCTGCCCCCGCCTCCGCAGCCGCGGTCGAGGCGCCGGGCGCCGGCTCAGCGCCGATGCCGGGCTGGATCCGCATCGACTCCGACATGGGTGGCACTCCCCAGCTCTGGGGCGGCGGTACCTACCCCCTCACCGAGGGTATTGGCCTGGCGTTCGACATGTACCTGGCGCCCGGGCTAGGTGAGATCGATGTCGGCCCCGCCATCGCGGCTGGCCCGGTCATCATCACGCCCATGCTGGGCATGCAGTTCGATTGGGGTGCGCACGCGGCATCAGCGCTCGTGCCGCAGCTGTACGTGACCGGCGGCGCTGGCCCGGTCTACGGCGAGCTCTGGCTGCAGTACTACATCAATAAGATGTTCGACGTGTTCCCCAGCAATGCGCTCTACGGCCGCCTGTTCGTTGACTTCAAGCTCAACGACTACATCGCGGTCGGTCCCGAGCTCGACTTTGCCCACGACAGCGAGGCCGATCTGCAAAGCCTCGCCATCGGCCCCAACATCATGCTCTCGAACGTCGGCCTGAACAGCACCTTCATGGTGTTCCTGGGCTACGAGACGCAGGACACCTACAACGACAACCACGTCGCAGGTCGCCTGACCTTCATCCACAACTTCTGAGCGCTCGCGCTTCGAAGTCAGCCCTTCCCGGGCGGTCGTCGTCTTCGAACGACACCGCCCGGCCTTTTTTGTGGCGCTTCAGTCCGCGCTGGCAGTGGCGGCAGCGAGCACGTCGGGGTTCTTGGGCAGCTTTTTCAGCAGCGCCGCGACGTAGGGCTTGGCGCGCTTGTCCTTGCCGAGCGTGAGCGCGCGCGCCACCAGCACCCGCACCGCGATCGGTGATTCGTCCGGCGGCAGCTCGAGCTTGGTCAAACGCACGGCCGCGGCCGCAGCCTGCTGGCTCGCGACGTCGGTGAGCACGCCTACCCAGCCGGCGAGCGGACCCAGCAGCGTCGGGTACTTGGCCGCCAGCTGCTTGGCGGGCGCGACCTGGTCCTTCGCGAGCAGCTCGTAAACACGCTCCAGCAACAGCGGCATCGCCATGCCGCCTTCCGCGGCGGCCCCGGACGCCTGCAGCGCTTCGTCCAGCTTGCCCTGCAAACGGCGCAAACGCGCCAGCCGGCGCAGGTGCACCGGGCGCAGCGCCTCGAGCGCGCGCTTGCTCAGGAGCTTTTCGGCCAGCGCCAGGTTGCCGGTCTCGAGCGCGGCGTCGATGGCGATCAGCTCGCCCCAGGGTTTGTCGGGCGCCGCCAGCGCTTCCAGCTGCTCGGCGGGCGGAAACGCCGTGCCATTGATCACGCCCGGCGCCGCTTCCAGCGCCGAGAAGGCGGCACCCACGGCGCTGTTGCCCAGCGCTTCGAGCGCGGTCTTGAGGTCGGAGCTCTCGAGCGACTCGTAGGCCACCACGGCCCGCACCACCGCCACGTCGGCCGAAGCCGGATCCAGCTCCTCGATCGCTTTCTGGGCCTCGTCGATGCGACCGCCCAGCAGTGCCACACGCGCCGCCAGTGTGCGCGCGCGCGGGTAAACCGCGGAGAACTGCAGCGCGCGCAGCGCTGCCTTGCGCGCCACGACTTCGTCGCCAGCTTCGATGGCCAAGAAGCCCAGGCCCGCGGCCAGCGCCGGGGTCATGGCCAGATTGATCGCCGAGTCGATGGCCTTGGAGGCGGCGGGCAGATCGCCCTTGGCCAGCGCCTTGGCGGAGTCGACCATGGCCGGCACTGCCGTCAGCGGCGCGGGCAGCTTGTCGGCATCGCCGGGTTGAAGCTGCGCCTCGCTCGGCAGCTCGTCGGGGCGCTCGGAAGAGACGACCCAGGCCAGCGCCGACAGCGCGCGCGTCGACGGCGTGTCGCCGGTCTTCTTGCGCAGCGAATCGATGACGGGCTTGGCCGTTTCGGAGCCAGCTTCCATGCACGAAAGCCGCGCGAGCAGCAGCTCGGCGGGCGCCAGGTCGGGCGCCAGCTGCACCGCAGCGCGGTAGCGCTCGAGCGCGCGCGGGTCGCCAGCGCGTTCGAGCACCGCGGCCGCCGCCAGCTGGTAGTAGGGATCGGTGCCGGCTTCCTTGTCGCCCCGCACGAGCAGCGCCGCGCCTCCCGCCAGGTCGCCTTCGATCAGGAAGGATGCCACGGTGCCCACCAGTAGCTCCTTTTCGGCGAGCCCCACCTGCCGCCCGCGATGAACGGCAGCGTCGATGCCGCGCGTTTCACCGGGCAACAGCAGCGCGCCCAGCACGCGGTTCTGGAGCCACAGTCGAGCGGCACGCTTGCTGAGTGAGTCCAGCTCGAAGGAGCGCGTCAAACGATCGTCAGTGGTTTTGAGATCGCTCGGCGAGCCGCTCTTCAGCAGCTTCTCCACCTGCGTGTTGAGCGTGTCGGCTTCGAGAGCGCGCGCTTGCTTGACGCGGCGCGCATACTCGTAAGCGCCCGCCCCCGCAGCGGCAACCAGCACGGTTGCGATCAGGATCGCGACGGCCCCGCGCGACTTGAGACGCGGCGGCGTTTCCCAGGCGGGGGTGGCCCCTCCACCGGGCTCGTAGAGGCCCACGCGCGCGAGATGATCGAGCACCAGCGCTGGCTCGGGATTGACGTCGGCAGAAGCTCGGGCCCAGTCCGGCGGCGGCGGCGGCGGCGGCGGCGGCGTCGACGTCGACGTCGACGTCGACAGCACGCGCCGGGGAGGCTCTGCGGGCGGCGGCGAGGTGAAGGCGGCGGCGGTCTCGAACTGGGCAGTCGCGAAGGGCGGCGGTGGCTCGAGCGAGCCGAACGGCATTACGGCAGCCGCGGGCGGCGGCGCCAACGGCGGTGGGGGAACGGAGGGCTTGCGCGCGGCGGCAGGCGCGCGCGCCGCCGCCGCGCTCGGCATGAGCTGTGCGCCGAAAGGCGGCGGCGTCACGACGGTGACCGCCTCTTCGGAGAAAGGCAGCTCCGCGAGGTCGGGCTTGGGCAACGTCGAGCGCCCAGGGCTCGGCTTGACCGAGGGTTGTGGCGCCGCGCCAGCGTTGAAGCCGCCCACCTGAGTGGCCTTCAGACTCGGCTTGACCGCCACCGCCACCGCCTTGGGGCCTGCCGCCTTCGCAGT
>DATDEV010000749.1:0-20729 GCA_036522995.1 Polyangiaceae bacterium | reverse complement strand
GGCGAAGCCAGGCCACCCGGAACCGGGAGCCAGACCAACCCGGGATTGACGGTAGCGCGAAGGCAGGCCGCCGCGGGCTTGGGCCGGTGAATTTTCTGGGGGCTAGACACCGCTCAGGGCACTGAAGGACGCGGCTGTATTCAGTGGACGATGCGCATGCGTTTGCATAATGCATGCATTGTGTGAATTATATGGGCGCCGCGAACCCATGGGCTGGCTTCGAGATCTCATGCAGCAGGCGCCGACCCCGGTTCGGAGCCTGGGCGACCTATCCCGGGCGGCCTTGCGCTCGGGTGACTGGCCTCAGGACACCCGGATGCAGGCGCGGTCGCTGGCCGCGCTCTTGAGCAAGCTGGATCGCAACCAGGAGCTCGACTGGCTCGGCGACCGGCCCGGCGCCCAGGTAGCGCTGGCCAGGGCGCTCGGGGCGCCGCTCGATGACGTGCGGGCCCACCTGCAGCGGCGGCAGGGCGACAGCTCTAGCCAACTGCTTCGGCTGCGGGCCCTGCCGGCTGCCAGGGGGCTATCGCTGACCGAGGAGCCGCTCTTTCCCGGCATCCCGTCCGAAGTGCTCGAGCCGGCCAGCTTTGGCGGCTGCTACTGGGTCGCAGGCAGCGGCGCCGGGCGCTCGCTCGTCGGTCGCTGGCTCGCAGCGCGAGGGCTCGCGCGCAGCATCGTCGCCGAAAACTGGCGCGAAGCTCAGTCGCTACTCCCCACGAGCGGCGCGATATTTCTGGAGCTCGAAGCTCCGGACGAAGCTCCACCGTACATCGATCAGCCCGGACGGCGCCTCTGCATCGCGGCGCCGCTCGCTCCCGCACGGCCCACGCCGTTTCGAGTGGTGCATTCGGCTCCCCCCGAGAGCTACCTGCGCGAGCTCGTGGCGTGGGTCGCAGAGCGCCTGCCGCAGGACGGGCGCTTCGATGCGGCGCGCGCGCTCGATTGGCTGCTGGGTGAGCCGCTCGAGCGCGGTGTGCTGGACGGGCCAGGAGCCGCGCTGGGCCTGTGCGGGCTCGCCGATGAGCTGGGACCGCGCGTGTTCGGCGAGCCCCTCGATCAGCTCGTACGGCGCCACGCGCAGGCTCGCTTCAACGCGACGCTGGACGGTGACGTGCCTCACGCTGCCTTCTTCCGCAAGCACGGCTACGCCGCGCTGGTGGCGCTGATGCGCCGGCTGCTGAGCGAGGAAGCGCAGGCTTGGGACGCGCCACGGGCGCGCGAAGTGTGGCTATCGCTCGTGCCCGAGGAGCTGCAGCGTGAGGCCGATCTGGAGTGGCTGAAGCTCACGCTAGGCAGCGGCCCCGGTGCCCTGCGCCCGGCAGAGCTGGAGCGAGCCGCGCGCAAGCTGCCGCCCGGCGCGTTTCGGGTGATCCGCTGCTTCGAGCAGGCCGGCTTTCTCGAGCCCACTTCGGGCGATCGACTCGCGCTCGGACCGCGGTTTCTGGCTCGCACCCTGCTCACGGAGGCCGTGGCGACGCTGAGCGACGCCTCGCCCATCGAATGGGGCACGGCGCTGCTCGAGGGCTCGGCGCAGCGCGAGCTCGAAGCGCACGTGCTCGAGCGCGCGTGCGCGACCGGCGGCGAGAGCCTGGCGCCGCTGCTCGAAGCAGCCGAGCCTTCGAGCATGGCGTGGGTCGCGGCGCTGGAGCTCGGCTTCGTCGCCGCCGGGCTGGCGCTGCTCGAGGGCAGCGACGTCACCAGCGACGTGCGACAGGGTTTGTTCGAGGACCAGCTGGAGCTGATGCTGGAGCTGCCCGGTGAGCTGCCGCTACCGCGCTTGCTGCGCGGCGGCGAGCAACAGCAGGGCGAACGGCACGCGCTGTGGCTGCTGGCTGCGCTCAGCCTGTCGGAAGAGCTGCCGGCGTCCGCCCGCCGCCACGCGCTGCTGCGTCCGTGGCAGGCCAAAGAGCTCGATGCTCGCCTGCCGCTGCTGCTCGATCGCGTGGCCCAAGGCTTGAAAGCCGAGGCGCTGAGCCAGGCTGCCGTGCTGGGCGTCTTCGCGTTGATCGGCCGCTTGCGAGCGAGCGTGGGCGCGCTCGCGGGCGTCGACACGCCGCACGCGCTCGAACGACCGAGCGTGATCGTCGAAGAGGCTCTGCACGGCGTGCTCGGCTGGCAGGCTCTGGCCGAGCTCGGACGCGACCCGTCCGGCGTGCTGCTCGCGGCGACGCGCGCTGCAGCCATCACACAGGGCACGCCCTGGGCCGATGTCGCGCGCGCCATCTGGCTGGCCTGGGACGCCGCCGAGCGCCCGACCGAGGGCGCCGATTTTCTCTTGCCCGAGCGCGATCGCGACGCGCTGTTCTGGGCGCACATCCCGCGCGAGCTGCTGTTGACCCTGCTCGACGCGCGTGACCGACCGCTGCCGTTCGAGCACCTGCGCGAGGCGCCGTGGGCCGCCATCGAAACCGCCGTGCTCGACGGCGCCTTGCCGGTGAGCGCCGCGATGGTGGCCCACGCTCCAACGGCGCTGCTGGACAGCTGGCTCACGCTGCGCGGTCTGCAGCCCTTCAGGGGCGGCGCGCTCGGCGCGCTGTTCGGCAGAGTCCCGGAACGCCTGCTGAGCTTCCTCGAAAAGCATTTCGATGCGCCTCGTTCCGATGACACCGAGCAGGTGCAGGCGCTCTTTGCCGCGCTGCCCGACGCGCGCCTGCCGGAGCTGATCGCGCTGCTCGGGTCCGCCAACCTGGTGCGCCTGCCCGAGCCCAGCCTGCGCGCCGTGCGCAAGCTGCTGCACCACGCGCTGAGCCTGGGGGGCAAGCTCGCACGCGACGCTTATCCGGTGTTTGCCGAGCTCGAAGAGCGACTCTCGGTGACGCGCCGCTGAAGCGCGCGCTCCCCGAGCTACCAGCCGCCCTCGTCCTTGGCTTCGTCCGGCTTCTTCTCGTCGGCCGCTGCAGGCGCAGCCGCGGGGGCCGCGGGCTTCTTCGCTTCGTGATCGCCCTTGGCGTCGTCATCCGGCTCGGCGCGCTCGGGCTCCACGCCGGTCTTCTCGGCCGGTGCGCCCGTCTTCTCCGGACAGCCGCCGAGCAGTAGCGACAGCGAGACAAAGCCGAGCACCGAAAAGAGCTGGGATGAAACGGCTCGCATGAGCGCTACTCTGCCGAGATTTCGAGTCCGTCGCAATGGTGTACTATCGCCCCGCCTCCGCGCGTATCACCTCATGGCCCGCAAGCGCTACCTGATAGTCGGCGATGGGGCAGCGGGCCTCACCGCCGCCGAGGAGATCCGGCGTCGCGATCAGGAAGCTGCCGTCGGTATCTTTTGTGACGAGCCGAATCCTGGCTACTTTCGCGCGGCGCTCACTAACTTTTTGCTCGGTGAGCTGCGCGAGGATCAGCTGTGGTCGGTGGCGCCTGATTTCTACGCCGCGCAGCGTATCGAGCGCGTTTTCACGCGCGTGCTGCGCGTCGACAGCGCGCGGCGCGAGGTGTGGTGCAGCGGCAATCCACATCCGCTCGGCTACGACGCGCTACTCGTCGCCTCCGGCGCGCGCGCGCGCGCACCCGCATTTCCGGGCAGTCATTTGCCGGGCGTGCTCACCCTGCGCACGATCCAGGACGCGCGCCGCATCGTCGATATTTTGCGCGGACAGGTGCGTTCGGCGGTGGTGCTCGGGGGCGGCGCGCTGGGCCTGGAGTGGACCCACGCGCAGCTCGAGCGCGGCGTCAAGGTGACGCTACTCGAGCGCGCGCCGCGCTTCATGCCCAGCGCGCTCGATGGGGTGGCGTCCGATCTGTTGGCAGCGCGGCTGAGCAAGGCGGGCGTCGACGTGCTCTTGGGTGAGGAGGTCGCCTACCTCGAGGCCGCGCCAAGCGGGCTGGTCGGTGCCCTGGTCACCAAGTCGGGTCGGCGCGTCGCGTGCGACTTGGTGGCGGCGGCGCTCGGTATCGTCCCCAACAGCGAGCTGCTGAGCGACGTGAAGCGCACGGCCTCAGGTGCGGTCGAGGTCGATCGCACGCTGCTTACCTCGGCACCCGGAGTTTGGGCGGCCGGCGACGTGGCCAGCGTGGAAGGCGAGCAGCTGGGACTCTGGGCGCCGGCTCGGCATCAGGGGCGGGTTGCGGCTGCCAATATGTGCGGAGCGAGCGAGCAGTACCGACCCGGAGCTCACTACTTTGCAACGCGCCTGTTCGACCTCGACTTTGCGCGCGTCGGCGACATCGGCGAGACGGCCCACAGCCGCACACTGGTCGACTTTCCGCGCGGCACGGGCCACATCGCCTACCGCAAGCTGGTGCTGGAAAACGGGCGCCTGAAGGGCGCGCTCTTGCTCGGGGAGCGCCAGGCGCGCGTGCGCGGCATCGGCCGCGGGCTGAAGCGCCTGATCGACGGGCAGACCGACGTGGCCAGCGTGGCCGAGCGCCTGCTCGATCCGAGCTTCGACGTGGCGGGGTTCCTCGAAACGCGCAAGCTGCTCGAGAAACCCGAGCTGCAGACGACCACGCGCGCCGTGCCGGTGGCAGCCAAGCTGCGCGGCACCCAAGCCATCAGCCTCGGCCTCGGCACCCAAGCCATCTTGAGCGCCGCCACGCCGGCTCAGCGCCCCAGCGGCACGGCGCTGCTAGCCGCCGGCACGTCACTACTACCCGCCGCTACGGCACCCGCCGCCACGGCGCTGCTAGCCGCCGGCACGTCACTACTACCCGCGTCCGCGTCCGTGCCACGCAGCAGCACGCGCATGCTCTCGATCGGTCTGCACGCCGAAGCGCCGCCCGCCTCTCCAACGAACGACACGCCGCTCGACGCTCGTTTCGAGCTCCACGGCCATAGCCTGCCGCTTTCCGGCAAGCTCTCGAGCATCGGCAGCGCTCCCGACTCGGCCGTGCGCCTGAACGATCCGAGCGTTTCATACCTGCATGCCCAGGTTGCGCAGCACGGCAGCGCGCTCTACCTGCGCGATGCCGGCACCCAGACGGGTACGTGGGTGAATGGGGTGCCGCTGGCGGGAGCCCACCCGCTGTGCGACGGCGACCGGGTGCTGGTCGGCCGCAGCGAGCTGGTGTTTCGCTGCAGCGCGCTGGCGAAAGGCAGCGGCGCGAGCGACGCGGTCATCGCGCTACCGCGCCTGGAGCTGCGCTCGGGGCCCAGCATGGGACTTTCCTTCGTGCTTTCGAGTGAGAGCTGCAGCATCGGCAGCGATCGCGGCGCCGACCTGCTGGTGTTCGAGCCCAGCGTGGCGCCGCTCCACGCCCGGGTACGCTTGCTGCAGGGGCTGCACTACCTGTCGGATCTGGGCAGCGCGAGCGGCAGCTATGCGCGCGGCGTGCGGCTCGCGCCCGGGCAAGAGCTGGTACTGGGCGAGGGAGAGGTATTCCAGCTCGGTGGCGTCGCGATCGCCTACACACGCGCGCCCACCACCGATCGCGTCGCCGCGTTTCGACCGATGGCCAAGCTCAGCGTGATCTCGGGGGCGGGGCTGGGTCAGAGCGCCAGCTTCGGCGAGCGCATCCTGGTCGGCAGCGCGCCCACCGTGCAGCTTCGCCTGCCAGGCGCGGCGGCGCACGAGCTCGAGCTGATCTGCCACCAGGGCCACTATTTCGCGAGGGATCTTTCGGGTGGGCGCACTTTCAAGAGCGGCGCCCCGCTGGGCACCGAGTGGGCACGGCTGGGCGGCGGTGAGCTGCTCTTGCTGTCCTACGGTGCCCTCATCCGCTTCGAGGAAGCATGAGCTCGGCCGCCAATCGAGCACTGGAGGCGTCAGTCGAGCGCGACGTGCTGGCCTGCATCGGCTGTAACGATTGCCTGCTCGCGTGCCCGATCGTGGAGTCGCGCCAGATCACGATCGCAGAGCTGAATGGCGCCGTGCACTTGCCGGTGATCAGCGACGCCAATGTGATCAGATTCGTGACGGCGTGCACCCAGTGTCGGCAGTGCGTGCCCGCCTGCCCCGCCGATCTCAACCGCGCGGACATGGTGCTGTTCAACAAGCTCAAGGTCGAGGACAGCGTACCCGATCACGAGCTGATGCTGCAGGCACGCACCGTGGCGTTTGCCTCGGGCATGACGCTCGACGGCTTGTCGCAAAAGCTCACCGAGCTGCAACTCTTCCGCGGCGCGAGCGCGCGCGCGCTGCGTCGCTTCGTGCTCAAGTCGACCCTGCGCATGCTCGTACCCGGGGAGGAGCTGTGCAAGGAAGGCGAGTTCCACGAGCGGTTGAGCGTGGTGCTGAGCGGCAGCCTGGAGCAGCAGAGCCAGGATGGTCGCGGCCACGCCATCCACGTGCTCAAGCTGGCCCAGGGCAGCTTTTTCGGGGAAATGGGCGTACTCAGTGACTCGGCCGAGCCGTTCACGGTCGTCGCCGAAGAGCTGTCGATCGTGCTCGAGGCGCCCAAGATCGCGGTCGTGCGCTTGATGGAGCAGGCGCCCGAAGTTCGAGCTTCCCTCGACGCTATTTACGAGAAGCGCGCGCTGTGGAGCTACTCGCGCAACCCCGGCGGGCTGGGGGCGTTGCCCGAGGCGGCCGTGGCGGAGCTGTTGTGGTCGGCCCGGCTCGAGCTGCTGCCTACCGGAGGCGTGCTGTTCGGCGAGCACGACGCGCCGCGCGACCTGTTCCTGGTGCGAAGCGGCTTTCTGCGCGCCAGTCAGCAGCATCATCAGGGTGAGCGCGTGCTCACCTACTTCCGCGAAGGCAACGTGTTCGGCGTGCTGCCGCTGCTCGGCCGGCAGCGGCAGATGGGCTACACCGTGCAGGCAGCGAGCCGTTCGGAGGTGATCCGCGTGCCGGGCGCCGCGCTGTCCGCGCTGCTCGCCCGCTACCCACAAGCCGAAGCCGCGCTGCAGCAAGCAGGCTTCGAGGCAGAAGCGCTAGCCCGCGCCGACGACGTCGGCTACAGGCCGCAACAGCCACAGCCGGCGGCGCCGCGGAGCTCGCTCGCGGCCGGTGTGCTGGTCGAGGAAGGCCTGGCGCACGGCCGCGAAATCCTGGTGATTGACCAGGAGAAGTGCACCGCTTGCAGCAACTGCATCGATGCCTGCGAACGCCGCCACGGCAACAGCCGACTGCAGCTGCGCGGTATCCAGGTCGAAAGCTACCTGTTCCCTACCGCCTGCCGGCACTGCGAAGATCCGGCGTGCCTGATGTGCAGCGTGAACGGCATCGTGCGCTTGCCCAGCGGCGAGATCCAGATCGTGGCCGAGAACTGCATCGGCTGCGGCTCCTGCGCGCAGCGCTGCCCCTACGGCAACATCAGTATGCACCCTGTCGAAAAGCCCCAGCCCGGATTCGTCGCCAGCCTGCTGGACTTTCTGGCCACCGGCAGCTTGCGCGAGCGCGCGCTGGCGGCCGTCGATCCCAAGGCTCAGCGCGTGGCCGTGAAGTGCGACCTGTGCGCCGAGTACTCGGACTACGCCTGCGTCACGGCTTGCCCGGTGGGCGCCGCGTTCCGCATCAATCCCGGTGAAGCGCTCGCGCGCGCGGAGCCGGCTGCTCGATGAGGCGCTGCGGGTGAGCCGCCGTCCGCTGCAGAGACGCCGCAGCCTGCTCGAGCAGCAGTGGCCCTGGCTCGTGTGCTCGGGCGGCGCGGCGCTGCTGACGGCTGCTTTCGCGCTGCTGATCGACGGCGGCTGGCTCAGCGACTACGTGTTTTTCCCCGCAATCCTGCGCGGCTACACGCTGACGGGCGTGCTCTTCGGCGTGACGTCGCTGGGCCTGGGGCTTTTGTCGTTCGCCTACTCGCTGCGCAAGCGCAGCCTGCAGGAGCGTCTGCCGCTGGGCAGCATGGCCGGTTGGCTCTGGGGCCACGTGTACCTGGGCCTACTGTGCGTGCTGCTGGCGCTGCTGCACGCGGGTTACGGCAGCGTGGGGCTCGAACCGTCGCTGGGCAAGGCGCTGCTGCTCGTGCTCGTGCTGCTGGTAGCGAGCGGACTGCTGTGGCGGGTGGTGTATGCGGTGGTGCCGAAGAAAGCGGCGACCGAGGTCGGTTCGTATTCGCAGTCGGCCAGCCACACCCGCGCGGCCACGCTGCTGGTGGAGATCGAGAAGCTTGCCGCCGGGCGCTCGTCACCGCTGCGACAGACGGTCGATTGGCTGCTGCAGCGCGCCGTGACTGACCTCGAGATCGCGCAGGCCGCGCGCGCCATAGCAGCCGAAGAGCAGCAACTGCTCGCCGAGCTGGTGCGGCTCACCCGCGCGCGCCACCAAATGCTAGAGCGCGCCCGCAAGCAGGACCGCTATCGGCGCGTGCTGCAGGGCGGACGCATCCTGCACGTGCCGTTGAGCTTGCTATTTTTGCTGCTGCTGCCCTTGCACGTACTGTGGGCGCTGGATTTGCCGGCCAAATTGGTCCCGCCCGGAGCGGTCATGGGCAGCACGCTCGGCGGCTTTCACCCTTCGGGAGCCTGCGTCGGCTGCCACGAGCGCGCCGTCAAGGAGTGGCGCTCGTCCATGCACGCGCACGCGCTCACCAGCCCGGTGATGATCGCGCAAGGCAACCTCGCGCTCCGCGAGACACTGGCCAACACCAGCTCGCCCGATCCCCAAAACGTCTGCGTCAATTGCCATGGCCCGATCGCGACGGCGCTGGCCGGCTCGCCAAAGCTGCCGTTCGCCGCTCAGGGCGCGCTGGCCGAGCCAGCGCTGCTCGAGGAGGGCGTGACTTGCTCGGTGTGCCATCAATGGCAAGGCGAGCCGGTAACGGCGGGCGGCGGCTTGACGGCCTTCCAGCGCGGCCTGATGCCGGGTCGCACTTTCTTCGGCCCTTACGCGGACGCGGTTGGCAACGCTTATCATCGCAGCGAGGCGTCACCGCTGTTCAAGGAGCCTTCGCGGCTTTGCCAGAACTGTCACTCGGTGCAATACGATCGCAACGGCGACGGCAAGATCGAGCGCGGCACGGATCTGGTGCTGCAGACGCTGTTCGACGAGTGGCAGGAGTACGCCAAACGAGGCGGGGCCAGCTGCGTCGACTGCCACATGCCGGTGCTGCAGGGCTCGCGTGCTGCCGAAACGGCGCTCATCCCGCTCGAGCAGGACAGCGAAGCGCCGCGCCGCGTGCTGCGCAGCCACGCCTTCGTGGCCGTCGACTACCCGCTGGAAAACACCCGCATCCGCGACGAAAGCCGGCCCGAACGCGAGGCGCTGCTCAGGCGCGCGGCCAAGCTGGAGCTGGACCCGGCGTCGCTGCAGGTCTCGGCGACGCGCGTCGCGTTCGACGTCTCGCTGCAGAACGTGGGCACCGGACACAACCTGCCCGGCGGCTTCGCCTTCGTGCGCCAGATGTGGCTCGAGGTCACGCTGCTCGACGGGCAAGGCAGGCCGCTGCAGAGCTCGGGCGAGCTGGCCCTACCGACCGACGATCTCTGCGACGCTTCGATCGTCGATGATCGGGATAGCCCGATGCGCGAGCACCTGGTGGGCTGCACGCAAAGCGACGCGCAGCTCGTCAGCTTTCAGCAGATGCTGGTCGATCTGGTCGAGCTCGTGCGCGACCCGGCCGGCGTCGTACAGCTCGACCTGCGCCAACAGCCGCGCCTGCAGCGCACCACCGGCTCCAAAGAAGTGGTCGTTCAGCACTTGACGAGCGGCCCGGTCCCGCGCGTGCGCCCCTCGACCGGCAAACCAACGTCGCCGCTCGTCGTCGGCGAGCAGCGTTCGTTCCCCTACGCCTTCCAGCTAGCGGCCGGCTCCACAGCTGCTCGCTTGCGCGTGCGCTTGCTGCTGCGCGTCGTGCCGCCCTACTTCTTGCGCGCGCTGGCGAAGACGCAGCTAGCCGGAGACGGCCCCAGCCTCACTGGTTTGCTGGGCAATCTAGAAATCAACGAGATGGCTCGCGTGGAAACGGCGCTGCCGGCGCGCTAGAGCAGCCGCAAACATCGGACTTGAACCGGCCCGGGATAGGAACGCGCCGCGGCAACGCGTTTCAGACATGTAACGCGGTCGCCTTTTGCCGAGGGCATCCTCGGGCCCGTCGAGCGCGACTTGCTCGCCGAAAGGATTCCCGATGACGCTCCTTACACGACGCAATTTCTCACGCAGCGCGGTCGCCGGCCTCTCTCTCGCTCCCCTCGTCAAATTCTTGGCGCAACCGGTGCACGCCGCGCCGCCGTCTCACGTCAGCTTTGGCCCGCTCATCCCGAAGCTCCCGACCAACATGGCCACGCTCCCCCCGGGCCGTCAGCACATTGCGTTCATGACATTGCCGGACGCGTTCGACTACTCGGTCGTCAGCTACCGCGACCAGATCATGCGCGATGGCAACCCGGTGCCCGGTGCGGCCGACGGCATGGCCGCGTTTCCTGGTCCGTCCGGCACCATCTACCTCGTTCGCAATCACGAGCTCACGACCAGTGGCACGCCGACCCTTGCTCCGGCCTCTTCCACTTACGACCCGGCGCTGCGCGGCGGCACCACCAACCTGCTCGTGGACAACGAGGGAAACCTGATCGAACAGTGGGGTTCCCTCGCCGGTACCGAACGCAACTGCGCCGGTGGTCCCACGCCCTGGGGCACTTGGCTCACGTGTGAAGAGACGTTTTCCAACCGTAACGGCATCCGTCACGGCTACGTCTTCGAGGTCGCGGCCTCGGGCTACGGCGACCCGACGCCGCTCGTCGGCCTTGGTCGTTTCAATCACGAAGCCGCTGCCGTCGACCCGGAGACCGGTGTGGTTTACCTGACCGAGGATCGCGGTGACAGCTTGCTCTACCGTTTCGTTCCGTCCCAAGCCGGCAACCTGAAGAGCCCGGGCACCCTCGAGGCGCTCAAATTGAGCGATTGGCCGACGGGCGTGCATACCGTGAGCGGCTTTCTCCAGCTCTTGAACCAGCCGCTTGCAGTCGAATGGGTCACCATCGACGCGCCCGACCCCAGCACCGATACGGTCCGCGCAGAAGGCGCCGCCAAGGGTGCTGCCAAGTTCTCGCGTGGCGAAGGCTGCTGGTACGGCGATGGCCTGATTTACTTCGTGTGCAGCGACGGTGGCAATCTGCGAGCGGGCCAGGTGTTCGCGTATGATCCGGCAGCCGATACGCTGACGCTCGTGATCGAATCGACCGATCGCGCGTTGCTCGACGCGCCGGACAACATCACGGTCGCCCCCGATGGCCGTTTGTACCTGTGCGAAGATGGGAGCGGTGGCGACAACATCGTCGCCGTGGATCACGACGGGTCGCTCGCTATCCTCGCGCAGAACATCTGGAGCGGATCCGAGTGGGCAGGGGCCTGCTTCTCTCCGGTCGGCAACGTGATGTTCGTCAACATGCAGGGCGATGGACTCACCTTCGCCATCAAGGGCCCCTGGAAACGTCGGGCTCGCTGAGGTGCTCCGACACCGCTAACGATGATGGGGGACTGCGCCGTGGCAGTCCCCCATCAGCACGATGCTAGGCCGCGGAGGCCTTGGCGACCTCGGTCTGAGCGTACTTCTCGAGCTTGCGGCCATCGCTGTAGAAGGCGCGGATGCCTTCGCTCAGCTTCTCGACCGCCATTTGGTCCTGGTTGTGCTCGAAGCGGTAGGTCTTCTCGTCGAAGTGGACCTTGGGGATGTCCTTGGCCTTGGCGGCCTCGACGCTCAGCTTCTTGACCAGGGTGCCTTCGCGCTTTTGGAGCTGCGCGAGCAGGTCGGGGCTGATGGTGAGGAGGTCGCTGCCGGCGAGCTCGATGATCTGCTCGACCTTGCGGAAGCTCGCGCCCATCACCTGCGTCTTGTAGTCGTACTTTTTGTAATAGTCGTAGATGCGCTGCACGCTGGCGACGCCCGGATCCTGGTCGACCGGCGGCTCGGTGCCGCTGGCCTTCTTGTACCAGTCATAGATACGACCGACGAAGGGCGAGATCAGCGTGACCTTGGCTTCGGCGCAGGCGACGGCCTGAGCGAAGCTGAAGAGCAGCGTGAGGTTGCAGTGAATGCCCTCTTTCTCGAGCTGCTCTGCGGCCTTGATGCCTTCCCAGGTGCTGCCCAGCTTGATCAGGATGCGCTCACGGCCGATGCCGGCGTCCTCGTACAGCTTGATCAGCTCGTGCGCCTTCGCGATGCTGCCCTGCGTGTCGAACGAGTAGCTGGCGTCGACCTCGGTGGAGACGCGGCCCGGGATGATCTTCAGGATTTCACAGCCGAAATTGACGGCAAGCTTATCCATGAACAGCGCGGTTTGCTCGCTGCCAGCACTGGCCTTCTTGGCCGCGTAGCTGAGCGCCTCTTCGACGAGCGGGCGGTATTCCTTCTGCTGCGCGGCCTTGAACAACAGCGACGGATTCGTCGTCGCGTCTTGCGGCTTGTATTGCGCGATGGCGGCAATGTCGCCCGTATCGGCAACGACGGTGGTGTACTGCTTCAGCGAATCGAGCTCTGACATCAGATTTCCTCGGGTTTGGTTCTGAGGGCGAATCTTCCCCCCTGGCTCCCCAAGATGCAATGCCCGCGCCAGCCCGGCTCATTTCCCGCAGCCAGCGCGCTTCGCACGCACCCTGACCCTTCCGCGCTCGCCCCCTGCCCTTCGCGCGTCTTCTCGATGACTACGTACACGTATCCAACAAGCGCAACGCGCAGGCGCCAATTCCCCGCGAATTCGAGGGTCGCCCGTTCCTTATTGGATACGTGCGCGTATCCAGTAAGCGCGGCTCGACGCACGACCCCATGCAAAACTCGGGGTCACGGGATTGCTTGTTGGATACGTGCACGTAGTCATCGCCGAGCATCGCAAACCCGTTCCCGCGCCGCCTGATGCAGGCCACGCCGCAGCTCGTCCGCCGGCCAAGCGCCACAGCGCGCCCGCGCCCAGTACCGTTACAACACTCGATGCAGTCGGCCCGCCGACTGCATCCAGGACCACCCCACCCGACCTTGCCCCAACCAGATCACGATCCGCGATCGAGACCAGACCCAGAAAACCCGGCGAGGCCGGGCGCCCGCTGTTCCGCAGTCAGCCACGGACGCACGACGCCCCCCATCGCCCCATGGCAATACAAACCAAGCCCTAATTCAGTCCGCTTTCAGCGGACTGAATTAGGAGGCACCACACTGGTGCGCGGGCCGCCGATGGGCGGCACGTAGACGCCCCAGATGTCGCGGGCGTAGCCCAGGATGGTGCGGTCGCTGGAGAAGCGGCCCATGTGCGCGACGTTGAGGATGGAGCGGCGCGTCCAGCCGACTTGATCGTGGTAGGCGGCTTCGACGCTGCGCTGGCAGTGCACGTAGCTGAGGAAGTCGGCCAGCACCATGTAGGTGTCGCCGCCGTAGAGCAGCGAGTCGACGATCGGCTTGAAGCGCCCGCTGTCTTCCGGCGAGAAGACGCCGCTGGAGATGGCGTCGAGCACCGCGCGTAGCAGCGGCTCGGCGTAGTACAGCTGCATCGGGTCGTAGCCGGACTCGCGCGCCTGCGCGACCTGCTCCGTTCGCAAGCCGAACAGGAAGAAGTTCGCCTCGCCTACCGCCTCGAGGATTTCGACGTTCGCGCCGTCGAGCGTGCCGATGGTCAGCGCGCCGTTCATCGAGAACTTCATGTTGCCGGTGCCGGAGGCTTCCGTACCAGCCGTGGAGATCTGCTCCGAGACGTCGGTTGCCGGCACGATCAGCTCCGCCAGCGACACGCTGTAGTTCGGCACGAACTGCACGCGCAGGTACTGGCGCACCGACGGATCGTTGCTGATGGTTTGCCCGACGGAGTTGGCCAGCGCGATGATGCGCTTGGCCATGTCGTAGCCGGGCGCCGCCTTACCGGCGAACAGGAACGTGCGCGGGGTGACGTCGTAGGGCGGCTTTTGCCGGTAGCTCAGGTACAGCGACACCACGTGCAGCAGGTTGAGCAACTGGCGCTTGTACTCGTGGATGCGCTTGACCTGCGAATGCAGCATGTGGCTCGCGTCGAGCTCGATGCGCAGATCGCGCTTGAGCGCCGCTGCCAGGCGCTCCTTGTTGTTCTGCTTGATCGCGCGCCACTCGGCCTGGAACTCGGGGTCGTTGGCGTAGGGCACCAGCCGCTCGAGCTGATCCAGATCGATCTCCCAGCCGGCACCGAGGCGGTTGGTGATCAGCGCCGAGAGCTTGGGGTTGCACTTGAGCATCCAGCGTCGCGGCGTGACGCCGTTGGTCTGGTTGATGAATTTGCTCGGCTCCAGGGCGACGAAGTCGGAGAACAACGTTTGCTTGAGCAGCTGCGAGTGCAGCGCCGACACGCCGTTGACCTTGCTGCCGCCGACGATGGCCAGGTTGGCCATGTTGACCCGCTTCTCTGCGCCTTCCTCGACCAGCGACATGCGACGCAGCCGCTCGTCGTCACCCGGGAACGCCTTCTTGACCTCGGCCAGGTGGATCGCGTTGATGTCGTAGATGATCTGCAGGTGGCGCGGCAGCACGCGCTCCATCAGCCACACCGGCCAGCGCTCGAGCGCTTCGGGCAAGATGGTGTGATTGGTGTAGGCGCAGCAGCGCTTGACCAGCGAGAAAGCGTGGTCCCACGGCATGGCGTGAATGTCGACCAGGATGCGCATCAGCTCGGCTACCGCCAAGGCCGGATGCGTGTCGTTCATCTGGAAGATGGCCTGTTCGTGGAAGTTGTACAGGTCCGAGTGGTAACGCAGGTGGCGCGCGATCACGTCCTGCAGCGTGGCCGAGACCAGGAAGTACTCCTGCTTGAGCCGCAGCTCTTTACCCGCCGGCTGCTGGTCGTTCGGGTACAGGACGCGCGTGATGTTCTCGGTCTTGCTCTTCTCGGCGACGGCCTGGATGTAATCGCCGCGATTGAAGTACGCGATGTCGAAATCGTGCGTGGCCTTGGCCGACCACAGCCGCAGCGTGTTGACGACGTTGTTCTTGTAGCCCGGGATCGGGATGTCGTACGCCATCGCGTGCACGTTGTCGGTGTCGACCCACTCGTGCACCAGCCGGCCCGTGCTGCCCGTGTACTGAATCACCCGGCCGCCGAAGCGCACCACGTACGTGCGCTCGGGGCGCGCGATTTCCCACGGGTTGCCGAAACGCAGCCACTGGTCGGGCGACTCCTGCTGCTGACCGCCGATGATGTCCTGGCGGAAGATGCCGTAGTCGTAGCGCAAGCCGTAGCCCATGCCGGCGATGCCCAGCGTCGCCATCGAATCCAGAAAGCACGCCGCCAAGCGACCGAGGCCGCCGTTGCCGAGGCCGGCGTCCGGCTCCTGCTCGAGCACCTGGTTCAGGTCGATGCCCAGCGTCGCCATCGAAGCGCGGAACTCTTCGAGTACGCCCAGGTTGACCAGACCGTCTTCTAGCAGTCGACCGAGCAGGAACTCCATCGACAGGTAGTTGACGATCTTGGGCTGCTGCCGCTCGCGGCGTGACCAGGTGCGCGTCCAGCGATCGAACATGCGATCGCGCGCAGTGCGGGCGGCGCTTATGAAATGATCGAGGCGCGTAGCACTGCTCGGGTGCTTGCCCTGCGTGTGCTGGACATGATTCACGAACGCCTCTTTCAAGGCCTCGGAGTCGAGCAGCAACTCATCGACGGGGATGTTGTACTTCGCAGAGTTCGACACGTTGGGACTTCTAACGAAGGGCGACTCGGGTTGCAACGGGGGCCTCCAATCGGACTGCGCTTACCGCAGAGGTGTCATCCGGAGCACATTTCCCGAGCGTTTCCGCTGGTCGAGCGTTGTGCGCAGGCGGCTGTCTCGTCGGCGTTGGGTCCCGACTGGCCGCTCTCGTTGTCGTTGGGGCCCCAGCCCCAACAGCCGCAGATTCGGCTTTACACTCGGGCAAAGGCTCTGCGACAAGGCCCGACCTTGGCACTTTTCGATCAGCTCAAGCTCCCCCAGGGTCGTATTTCGGGGCGCGCCCTTGTCGCTGTGGTGACAGCGGTGCGTCACACACCGGCGCGCGGGCCGCTTGCGCAGCTGCTGCGCGCCGACCTCGGAATCGATCGCGCTCGTGCGCTGGGGCCTGACGCGCGCGGCGAGCTGCCCTTGAGCCATGCGCCGCTGCGCGCTCGCAAGCAGCACGGGCGCGCCTCCGAAGAGCTCCAGGCGCCGCAGCATCTGGGTCTGCCGCGCTCGGCGGTCGCGCTACATGCTGCCTACCGTCGTGGCTCGCACGATCCGGTGCAGGTGACGGAGCGAGCGCTGCAAGGAGCGCGCGCTCTGTCCAATCAGTCGCCGACCCTCGGCCCGCTGTGCGCGTACGACGACGAGAGCGCCCACGCGGCGGCGCTCGAGAGCCGCGAGCGCTTCCGTCAGGGCCGGCCGCTCAGCGCGCTCGACGGCGTGCCGATCGCCATCAAGGAGGAGGTGCACCAGCGCGGCATCCGCGCGCGGCTGGGCACCAGCTTCCTGCCCCACGATGCCCGCTCGCTCGACGCCGTGGCGGTGGCCAGGCTGCGAGCTGCAGGGGCCATCGTGCTCGGCCAGACGCCCATGACCGAGTTCGGACTTTCGCCGCTGGGCGCCAATCCTCATCGCCGCATGCCGCGCAACCCGCACGATCGCGCGCGGCTGGCCGGTGGCAGCTCGACCGGCAGCGCCGTGGCCGTGGCCACGGGCGTGACACCGCTTTCGCTGGGCTGCGACGGCGGCGGCTCGGTGCGCATCCCGGCTGCACTGTGCGGAGTGTTCGGGCTGAAGCCGACTTTCGGCCGTGTGCCGGCAGTCGGCATGGGGCTGCCGGGGGCGACCAGCGTGGTGCATTTGGGCCCGCTCGGCGTGAGCACGAGCGAGCTGGCGAGCTTCGTCGAGCTCGCCGGCGGCGCGGACGACGCCGATGCGATCTCGCAACTGGCGCCGGCGCTCGAGCCCGGCGAGCTGACACGCGCACTGGGGCGCGGGGTGCGCGGGCTGCGCATCGGCGTCGACGAAAACGAGTGGGCTGCGGCGCCGCGCGAGCTCAGCGCGCCTTGCCGCGAGGCGCTCTTGGCCTTGGAGCGCGAGGGCGCCGAGCTCGTCCCGGTCAGGATTCCGAATGCCGCGCACGCCGCTGCCATCGGTTACCTGACGATCGGCATCGAAGCCTTTTCGGCGCTGCGCGAGCTGCGGCGCGAACACCTGGACCAGATGGGTCCTGACGTGCAGCTGTTCATCTCGGGCATCGAGACCTTCAAGCCCGACGACTACGTCGACGGCCAGCGGCTACGCCAGGGCCTGCGGCGCGGCGTGGCTGCGGTGCTGCGTGAGGTGGATCTGCTGGCCCTGCCCAGCGCGGCGCGCGCGGCGCCGCTCGTGACGGAGGAGGAAGCCAGGCACGGCTTCGTCGATCCGCTGCTGCTCGACGGCATGTGCCGCTACGCCTTCTTGGCCAACCTGACCGGCTTGCCTGCGGTCAGCGTGCCCGTGGGCACGGATCGCGACGGCATGCCGGTTGGCTTGCAATTGCTCGGCGACGCCTGGGACGAGGCCTGCGTGCTGCAGGCGGCAGCGATGCTCGAACGGCTGGGAATCTCGCGAGCACTGCCCAGCGAAGCGACGCTCGATCTGCTGGGCTAGCGCGACTCAGTCAGTCCTTGGGACTACCCGATCACGATCGGCGAGAGCGGCCAAGCCACACGTGAAAAAACCGGCGAGGCCGGAGCCCGCCTATGCTCCCGCAGCCTTTTCTTTGGCAATCCACTCTCGGATCTCGCCCTCGATGACCGAGATGGCCTTCCCCTGGAACGGCCTGAGCAAGAACGGCACGTCCATCTCGAGGTCGATGGCCTTCTCTTTCACCTCGACCGCGCCCGAAAGGCTCATGCCCTTCACGCTGAACGAGATGGTGGCGCGACTCGGGCTGGTCCAGCTCGTCTTCGGGCTGTACTGGGCGAACTTCGCCGCGTAGCTTTCGAGAGCCGATTCGGTGATTTTCTTAGCGCGTTCTTGACCGAGATCGTGGATTACCGAGTGCTTCATCGCGCCCGTCCCTTAACGCGGATCACTCTCCGGCGCCAGAATTGCCTGCGTCAGTCGATGCGCAGCACGATTTTTCCGAGATTCAGATTTTGCTCCATGCGGCCGTGAGCGGCGATCACGTCGCTGAGCGAAAAAACCTGGTCCACTCGGGGCGACAGCGCACCTCGCTCGAGCAGGGGCCAGAGGGCACTCTCGAAGCGCTGCACCAGCTCGGCCTTCTCCGGCAGCGAACGACTGCGCATGACCAGCCCGCAAATGCGCTGTCGTTTCATGAGGATACGGCCGATATCCAGGCTAGCCGTGGCGCCGCCCAGCATGCCCACGAGCACCAGCCGTCCCCGGGCCGCAAGACACGCCTGGTGACGGGCGAGCGCGCTCGCGCCGATGAAGTCGATGATGGCATTGGCGCCACCACCGTGAGTCGCAGTTCTCACGACCTCCACGTAGTCCTCACGCTCCCGATCGAACGCCACGGCGGCGCCGAGTCCCCGCACGAAGTCCAGCTTGCCGGCGCTGGCGCTGGCGAGCACGTTGGCGCCGAGCGCCTTGCCGATCTGCACGGCCGCGCTGCCGACGCCGCTCGCGGCCGCCGTCACGAGCAGCCAATCGCCGTGGCGAAGCTCTGCCTCGACCAGTAGCGCTTCGCTCGCGGTCAAGAAAGCCTCGGGCACCGCCGCCGCCTCTTCGAACGACAAGCGCTCGGGGATCGCCAACAGCAGTTTTTGGCTCACGACCACGCGCTCGGCGTAGCCACCGCCGGCGAGCAGCGCCATCACGCGTGCGCCCAGCGCGAAGCGCGAAGCACCCGGGCCGCGCGCCGCCACCACGCCCGCGCACTCCATGCCCAGGATATCGCTGGCGCCGGGCGGAGGCGGATAGAGGCCGCGACGCTGCAGCAGATCGGCGCGATTGAGCGCGGCGGCCCGCACGTCGATCAGCACCTCGCCCGGGCCCAGCTGAGGCTCCGGCACGTCGGCGATGGTCAGCACTTCGGGACCGCCGGCACCGGAGCAGACGACGGCTTTCATGGGCGGCCTGCCTCCCTAGCTAAAGCGTGGTGAGGTGCGCGGCGCCGATCACGCCAGCGCGCTCGCCCAGCTCGCTCACCAGCAGCGGCAGCTCGCCGGCGGGCTTACCGAACACGTTTTCACGCAGGGCGCTGCGAATGTACGGTTCGATCAGATCGAACGATGCCGAGACGCCTCCGGAAAAAACGATGGCGTTCAGATCGAGCACGTTCTGAATCACGCCCAGTCCCTGGCCGAGGGCGCGCCCCATCATCTCGAACGTCTTGGTGCCGGCTGGCTCGCCGCGACGCGCGCTGACCGAGATCGGCAGTATCTCGCTAGCGTGCCCGCCGAGCTCGGTGAAGCGGCGGAGCAGCGCCTTGGTTCCGGCAAAGGCTTCGATGCAGCCGCGCTGGCCGCACGCGCAGAGCGGCGCGTCGGCAGACGAATCGACCTTGTTGTGACCGATCTCGGCGGCGAAGCCGTTGGAGCCCGGATAAAGCTGGTGACCGAGCACCAGGCCGCCACCGATGCCGGTACCGAGCGTGACCATCAGGAAGCTCGGGTGCTCGCGGCCGTGACCGTAGAGCTGCTCGCCCAGGGCGGCCGCGGTGGCGTCGTTTTCCACCGCGATCGGACAGCCGAGCCGCTTCGACAGCTCCTCGCCGATCGCCACACCTTCGAAACCGGGTACGTTGGCGAGCCTCCAGCAGCGACCTTCGGCGTTCACCTCGCCCGGTATCGCCACACCCACGGCATCGGGCTTGGGCGTGAGCGCGAGCACCGTGTTGGCGATGGCATCGAGCACGTCCTTCGCGCTCGTGTCCAGGCGCGTGGCCGTGGCCGTCGATCTGACGACGTCGCCGCCCTCGACGATGCCGGCCTTGACGGCTGTCCCGCCGAAATCGACTCCGATTAGCATTTCGGCGCGGAGCGTAGACGAGCCCGACAAAAGTGCAAGAGTGCTGCCCCCACGTCAGCTATGCTTGGCAGTCGTAAGGCCGAATTCGCGGGAAGCGGCCGGCCTCCCGAAGAGGTCGAGAAGTGGAAACGCTGCGCGTCGCAACGCTCAATATTTGGAACAAATCAGGGCCTTGGCCGGAGAGGCTGGCGCTCATCCGCGCGGAGCTGAAGCAGCTCGCGCCCGACGTCATCGGGTTGCAGGAAGTCCTACGTTTGATTCCGGACGAAAGGAATCCACCTGCGCCGACACCCGACAACGATCAGGCCAGCGAGATCGCCGACGGCCTCGGTTACCACGTCGCGTACGGGGCGGCGGCCGACTACTCGGGCGGCCTGAAATTCGGCAACGCAATCCTGTCGCGCCACGAGATCCTCGAGTCACGCACGTTTGCGCTACCGGGCGCCGATAGCGGCGAAACGCGCTCCCTGCTCTATGCGCTGCTCGAAACGCCGTGGGGTCGCCAACCCATCTTCGTCACGCATTTGAACTGGAAGCTTCACCACGGCGAGGTGCGCATCAAGCAAACCGCTTACCTGGCCGAGCGCATCTTCGTGCTGGCTCCGGTCGAAGCCGATTTCTTGCCGCCCATCTTGATGGGCGATTTCAACGCCGACCCGACGTCAGACGAAATTCGCTACCTCAAGGGACTGCACGTGCTGAACGGGCGCAGCGTGTACTTTGCCGACGCCTGGGACTACGCCGAGCCCGCCGGCCCCGGCTACACGTTCGCGCGCGACAACGCCTTCGCGCGCAAGAGCGGCGAGCCCAATCGCCGCATCGACTACATCTTCGTGCGCGGGCCCGACAAGCACATGCGCGGTGAGCCCACGAACGTGCGCCGCGCCTTCGACCAATCCGTCGCCGGTAGCGCGGGCCCGATCTGGCCTTCGGATCATTACGGGCTGGTTTGCGATTTGACCATCGCGGCCAAGTAGACGCGAGCGCACCTGAACCAGTCGCTCAACTTCGCCAT